>JALTCK010000115.1 GCA_027074805.1 Thermococcus sp.
TTTATAAGGCGCGCGCTCATGACATCGAGGCCGCTCGTCGGCTCGTCGAGGAAGTAAAGCTCCGGATCCGCTATCATCGCCATCGCGATTATCAAGCGCTGCCTCATACCCTTCGAGAAACCTCTGACCTTGACGTTCCGTTTTTCGTAGAGGTCAAACTCCTTGAGGAGTTCAGTTGAACGCTTCTCTATCTCCCGTCTCGACATCCCGTACAGCTCGCCCATAAGGCGGAGGTTCTGCATCGCGGTCAGGTCAACGTAGGGGTTCGCCATCTCCGGGACGATGCCCATCCGCTCGCGCGCCTTTATCTTCTCGCGCTCGCTGAGCATGTCGTAGCCCAGTATCCTCACTTCTCCTTTAGTGGGTTTGAGTATACCCGTGAGCATCCTTATCGTCGTGGTTTTTCCCGCCCCGTTCGGCCCCAAGAAGCCGAAGACTTCCCCCGTTTTGACCTCAAAGCTCACGCCGTCAACCGCCAAAAAGGAGCCGTAGTACTTGGTGAGACTGACCGCCTCTATGGCCTTCTCCATTCTCCACACCTGAATGAAAATCTTTTCAGGAGTTAAAAAGGTGCCGCACTCACTCCCCCAACAGGCCCTTCATGATCAGCTCCGCCGCTTCCTCCTCGGTCAGGCCCTTCGCCATTAGCTGGACGAGCTGGGCCTCGTTTATCCTCCCTATCGAGGCCTCGTGCGTGAGTTCCGCCTTATCGTTCCTCACCCTGAGCAATGGAACCGTCTGGACGTCGGCCTCTCCCTTCACAATCTCATGGCACTCGACGTGGCCCTTCGCGTAGTCCCCCAATCCATAGGCCTCGTTCACGACGTTAACTTGGGATTCATCGAACGCTATAACGGTGCTCTTGAGGTCGCCCCTGGAGTGGGCGCCCTCCAGCAGGAGAGCCTCTTTGATTTCGACCGAGTCATCTTTTACCGCCTTGACCTTCGACGTCATTTCCGCAACGGCCCTATCGGCGAGCTTCGCCGTCATCTCAAGCTTGAGCTCCCTTGCGCGGTGCTTGGTAAGTGAAAACCGCCCCGTGTAGCGACCTCCTTTCCCGACTTCCACCTCGGTTCTGCTTATCATCCTGACTCCTTCGCCGTGTACGTGCTCGTCGTCATAGAGCACCGAGGAGTTCTCGCCGACCGTTATCTTGGACGCCGCCTCGTGGGTGAAGTCCTTCGCGTAGGGAAAGATGCAGTGGGAGGTGAACTTCACCTTCGAGTTCGTTCCAACCTCTATGCTGAACTCAACCCTCTGGTAGCCCTCGCTCTTGAGGTAGCCGGTGCAGAGGTGAATAGGGAAGGGGAGCTCCACCCCATCTGCTATCCTAACGTCGGCCCTCACACCGTTCTCTATCTCCTCGCCCTTTATCTCAACCCCGGGGACGTTGTTGAGGCCGATTATCTTGCTCCCGCTTATGATTATCGCGGCGACCCTGTCCCCGAAGAGCGACGTATCCAGGCCCTCGCGCTCGTAGATATCGAGCAGGGCTTCATACTCCTTCACGCGGTTAACCTTTATCGTCATGGCGACCCCTCCACGAAGAGGCACCTTCCGCAGGTTTTTCTGTAGTAATCAACGACCTCCCGCGAGAAGCCCTTCTTGACGAGCCTGCCGGCGCAGACGAAGTACGCAAAATCCGTTTTTTCAGCGATTTCTTCGTGGTGCGTGATTAGAATGACGGTCGTCCCGGTCTTTCTAAACCTGGCGAGGAGCTTTTCAATCAGCTCGCCGGCGGTTATGTCGAGGCCCGAATCGGGTTCATCGAGTATCGCATACCTCGGCCTCAGAAGAAGCAGGGAAGCCAGCTCAATCCTCTTCCTCTCGCCCCCGCTGAGGCTTTTATCAATGAACCTGCCGGCGTAGAACTCGTAGGAGAGGCCGATCAACTCAAGTACGTCCCTAATCTCGTCTTCGCCGATCTTCAACTTCCCGCCGAGGGTGAGGTATTCCCTAACCCGTATCCCTTCGTAGCGTGCCGGCTCCTGCCACGTCATGCTTATCCCCCGCCTAGTCCTCTCCGTGACACCCAGTCCGGTGACCTCCTTACCGTCAAGGAGAACCTGGCCCTCCGTGGGCGTGAGCTCCCCCATCAGGATCCGCGCTATCGTGGACTTGCCGGCCCCATTGGGCCCGAGTATCGAGTAGCTCATCCCCTCCCGAAAGGTCATGTTGATTGAACGGAGAATCGTTCTCCCGTCCTTTGAGTACCCAACGTTCCTCAGACACAGCATCTTTATCAAGAAATTTTCATATGAATATGTTTTAAGATTTTCTGGACAGAACTGTCCAAAACCAACGGTTGGAAACAAAAACATATGAAAAACATTTTAAATGAAAATTTTTTAGTAGACACTGAGGTGAAGGAAATGTCAAACGTGGATGCTCCTGTCATAGGTAATGACGCTCTCGGGAGGCCCGTCAAGGACCTGAGCGTCATCCCCTGGTGGGGGGTTGAGAGGAAGAAGATAGAGTGGTACCCGAAGATCAACTACGACGTGTGCGCAGGCTGCGGAATATGCTTCGTCACATGCGGCAGACGAGTCTTCGATTGGGATACCGAAGAGGGCAAACCAGTGGTAGCAAGGCCATACAACTGCATGGTTGGCTGCTCTACATGCGCGATGATATGTCCCTGTGACGCCATAGAATTTCCTCCGAAGGAGTACATAAAGAAGTGGGTGGCAAAAGGTCGCGTCACGAAGAAGGCCTTTGAGATAGTGGCTCGGATTACTAAAGAGAATCACCTGAGCGAGGAGGAAATAACAACAACACCGGAGCAGGAACCTCCGAAGGGAGAATGAAGGAGGAAGTTAGAGAACGTTCACCAGCGTCTTGATGGCTATCAGGTAGAGTATAAGCCCGATGACCTTCTTTACCCCCTCGGAGCTCATCCTGAAGTGCATGAGGTGCGTCCCGATCCACCCACCGGCTATCGCAGGGATCGAGACCCAGAGCAAGAGCTTCCAGTCGAGGGTGCCCATACCCCAGTAGGTCATGAAGCCACTCAACGAGGAGAAGAACACCACGAGGGCCGTTGTTGAGGCCACCTTCTTGGGCTCATAGCCGAGGATTATAAGAGCGGGGCTTATTATTCCCCCGCCGCCGACGCCGAGGAGGCCGCCAAGAAAGCCGGCTATTCCTCCAATGATAGAACCCTCAATGATGTGATTCCCGTCCTTCGGCCTCCGCCTCGGCTTGAAGAAAATCATCATGGTTCCAGAGTAGAGCAAGAAGCCCACGAAGATCCAGAGGACATAGGGTTTGGGGACGAACCTGCCAGTGTACGCTCCAACTGGGGCCATAACCGTCGCGACGAGCAGGATCGGCAAGCCGAAACGGTGGTCGAGCTTGCCGTGTTTGAGGTTTTTAAGAGTAGCGGAGAGCATCGAGAGCGTGTTTATGAATAATCCCGTGGGCTTGGCGGTCATCAGAGGGACTCCAAGCCAGCTCATCGTCGGGACTATCGCTATCGCGCTCCCGACGCCGCCTATTGAGAAAACAATACTGAGGATGAAAGCGATGAACGCGAGTTCTGGATAGTTCATTAGACTCACCTCATTTTATTATGACTGTCGAATGAATGATGAATAATTTAAATGTTTCTAACTTCAGAACTTCTTTAAAAGAGCAGAAACTTCAAAGTATAGGGCATATGAGGGTGGGGATCCCAGAGAATCTGAAGAACTTCAATCCTGCGGCTTTTGCAAGAATTATAGAATAAGGTCGTAGGCATAGCATCCCATAGGTGCTCAAATTACTAGGAATCTTTACAAGAACATTAGAGCGAGAGTAACTCATATTGAAGCTAGAGTCTCCACCACATCAGAACTTCAACCTGGTATACAGTAGATTCTCGTGATCCTCATGAATTCGATCCGAGACACGGGCTCCATCTTTAACTCGGGTCTTATGAACAGTCAGGTTTCCTTCTTCTCCGGTTATCTCAAGCCTGTGAGCGGTCATCGCATTAAAAAAGGATCCAGCCCTCAGGAGGAATCCCTCCTGAGACAAAGCTCTTCACTTTCTTCAAACTCTATTAACCTCTCAAGGACACACTCAAGGGTCGAGAGATCCTCAAGAAGGGTCTTGTATAAGGGAGTCTTCTCGTCCTCTCCAGAGTTTTCAATAAGATCTTCAATTATCTCCTTCATGGGTCTGATTTCACGCTCCAGCATTTCCCTCGGTTGCTGAAGAAACTTCTCAAGGAACGCCGGGATGGCTGAGAAATACTTCGTCTTGCCTTCCTTCCGATAAGTAACGAGATAATGTCTCGCCAGGTTGGAGAGTGCGACCGATATGGAGGACCTGCTGAGACCAGTCTCCCTGACCAGCTCAGATATTGTTATCGGTCTAGCTTTCATCAGCAGGACGGCATAGACCTTTCCCTCCGTCCTACTGTACCCCCACCTCTCAAGGAGCCTTTCCACAAGCTCAATGAACTTCCTGCCCTTCTGGTCTACCCTTGGCATCTCACATCACCCATAAAAGAGTATGGGCAAATACAAAATAAAAATTTCGAAAAATCGAAAGAGTCCGATGTTTTAATCGGAACCGGTCGCTATTATCGCACCACCTATCAGTGCAATCCAGGCACCTATCGTCCAGAAGCCACCATCAAAGGGCATAGTTATCAGGGCAAGGATAACAACTGTCCAGCCGATGGCACTCTTGCTCTTCTTGTAGTAGAAGGCTAGGCCCATCATGATCAGACTTAGAATTATCTCTGTCCAGCCAACGGCACTTACACTGCCGTAATGCCAACCATAAAAGGTCTTGTTGGCTAGGACTGCTATACCGTCAATTAAGATCAAACAGGCACCACAGACAGCCGTCCACATTCCGCTTTTGGAAGAGGGCATTTCCGGTCACCTCCAAGGTTTTTCAATCTTACGTTATCATCCAACTATTTAAATTTTTCGGTTATTTTTGATATATCGGATAAAAATGACATATCGAAAAACTTATACGTGTTTCACCCAATTAATATCCGGAGGTAGTGAAGATGACAAGGGGAAAGGAGGATGTTAAAACCATAACTGGAGTCATTGAAGAGCCCTTCCCAAAGGCAATGAATGGTCCGGGAGTTGTCGAAGAACCCAAGGGAGAAGGAAACCAGCTCTCAACAGCATTAACGGCCTTCAAACTTATCCTTGGAAACCCGCTCTCCAGAGCCTTACTCCGACCGATGCTCAAGCGCTACAAGATAAACGATAGAGAACTGCCGGCCCTCTATTGGGCACTCAGCGTTTATGCGGGTGAAAGCCTTAACGAACCAATGATGATACGCTTTCAGGCGGATGTTCTTAAGTTACTACTGAAGCTGGGCATAAAACTCGCTAGAGGGGATGAAGAAGCCGTCAAGGAAGCACTCTTAAGAGACCCCCACATAAGACGCGGAATCTGGGTCGTCCTAGAGGGCATAGCAAAGTATGGTGTGACCGTTCCCCAGCGCTTAGCTGGGCCATTTCTTATAGTCTGGAATTTCACCAATATGTGCAACTTTAAGTGCAAGCACTGCTACCAGAGGGCCGACAAACCGCTTCCGAGTGAGCTTTCCCTCGAGGAGAAGCTCATGCTGGTCAACCAGCTTGACAGGGCTGGGGTTGCAGCGGTTGCCATAAGCGGCGGAGAGCCGACAATACATCCCCATTTTCTTAGGATTGTGAAAGAACTCTCGAGCAGAGGAATACACACTTCGGTTGCTACCAACGGCTGGACGTTTGCCAACATGGAGAATATTAAGAAAGCCGTGGATGCTGGCATAAAGTACGTTGAGGTAAGCGTTGACTCGGCAAAACCAGAGAAACACGATGAATTCCGGGGCATTCCTGGTGCATGGGAGCACGCAACAAAGGCCCTTGAAAACGCTGTTAAGCTCGGTATAAGTCACGGTATGGCCGTCGTTATGGATAAAGACACCTACGGTGAAATAGACGACATCCTAGACCTTGCCGAGAGCATAGGTGTAAAGCGCGTTATATTCTTCAACCTGGTTCCCACGGGAAGGGCTGAGGACATGGTAAAGATTGACCTCTCCCCAGAAGAGCGCGAGGAATTCATGAAAGAAGTCTACCACCAGATGAAGAGAAGGAAACTGGAGATACTCACTACCGCCCCTCAGTATGCTAGAGTGACTCTTCTGGAGAGCAGAGGAAAGAACGTCACGCCAGCCCACTTCTACATTGGGGAGAACAACGCAGTCAAAACACTCGCCGAGTTCATAGGTGGCTGTGGCGCCGGAAGAATTTATGCTGGAATGGAACCAGATGGAACCGTTGTACCATGCGTCTTTCTGCCCCTCCCAGTCGGCAACGTGAGGGTGAAACCCTTCAAGGAGATATGGGAGAGCAGTAAGATATTCAACCTACTGAGAGACAGGGATAACTTCACAGGGACCTGCAGGAACTGTCCATACAGAAATATCTGCGGTGGCTGTCGTGCGAGGGCTTATCACTACACACTTGACATTCTTGGTGATGATCCAGGATGCATAATTAACAGGCGCGTCTGGGAGGACATAGTGAATCATGGAAAGCCCAAGGCCCTCACTGAGGTCAGCTGGGTTGATGAGAGCGTTGTTCTCCGCGGACCAGCCCTCTATGTGCCAGGGTATTACCGCGCCGTAGAGATTACAGGTGAGAAGATTATAGGGAGCATCTACAATGAACAAAAGGTTCACGCATAATACCGAGGCAATAAAAGGAAGGGCCTTTACGCGTTGGGAAAGCAGTCTCGTTTAAAGGAATCAAGCCTACGTGGGCCTCGGGAGTTATAACCCGGGCCCACTGCCAACTCCAGAGAGTATAACGGTGAACCTAAGGCCAGTCTCCTGGGTTAATTTCTTTCCTACCTGCATCGGCCAGAGAATACGTATCGTCTTCTTTCCAGTAACGTGACCGTGTTCCACCCTGTACACCACCACATCTGTTATTGGAACAAATGGAACCGTCCTGACAACTACAAATGCCCTCACTCCTACGGGAATTGCTGGGTTCACCTTGGGAATACTGTCATACATCCAGTAACCCCTTATGATGCCAAAGGAAGGAAGACCATGCTCTTCAAGCTCCCCAGCTGGAATGTGATACCTCTCAAGAAGAGGATCGGAGAGAAGGCACGATGCTGTGAAGCATGTGCCGGTAGAAGCAGGAGAGTGGAAGTAAATGTACATGTGAGAAAGCTGGAACGAGGCCAGAGACGTGAAGAAGGACGCTATCAACAGGAACACGGCAAGCTCCTTGAGTTTGTACTGCTTTTTCCGGATATAGGCGTTGTAGTGTCCAGCCCAGAGTATTATTGCCGTGGGAATGGATACGAAATAGAGGACGAACCAAAAACCGAATTCAATACCCGAAGGAGCATGAGCCATGTACACACTGAACACCCCCGAACACACAAGCTCATCAGAGTCCAACTTTAACTTACATGTAAAACTTTAGAAAAGTTTGGGTTAGAATTCAACTTCTCCCCAGAAAACGTTTATTGTCTCTGGAGTACGATAGATAAAGGCTCCCTCTCCTTTGTGGACATGCTTTCTCATTGGGCCTGGAGGAACGCCGTTGGCTTCATAGATCACACTCTGAGTGTCCGGGTCGTGATATAGAACCAAGCTTGGACCCCCGAGGTTCATTACCGAGTCAATGGCATACTGGGTTGCGAGAATGGTAACCCTCGCACGGAGTGGTTTGGTAATTAGCGGTATTGCCGCCCCTCCCGCGGTTGTATACCCAAGAACCGCCGCGTCGTTAACGCCTATCATGGTTTTCCGCCTGTGCCTCACAACAGCACTCACGATTAGGAATGCCACACCCGCAAGCGTTATGCTGTAGGTCTTCCCAAGGTCAACAAGGATATTACCTTCGAACTTTGGAGGTTCTCCGGAGTAAAACGCCTCATCCAAGGGAGTGTAGCTCTCTCCTATCACCTCCCCGTATTTGCCTCCCGACTTCAGCGTTTGAGGGACGTTCTTAATTTTTCCCGCAAGGATATCGGAGTAGAGCCTATCGGTCAGCGTCCTGTCTAAGCCATAGGCGGTCTGAACTATAGTTGCGGCCGTGTAACCATCCAAGAGACCCTGAGAGGCGAGAACAATAGGATCAAGTCCCACTCCTCTGCCATCTTCCACCCTTATCACGGTGTCGAACCCTTCCCCAGAGAACTCCCCCTCTGTGTCAAAGACCACCGTACCATAACCCAGCTTTCGGTACTCGTCAACGAAGTATTTGAGGGCATTCCCCGGCCAGTCGTCCATTCCAAATACCTTCAGGGTCCTCCCATGGTAAACGGGGTCGTAGAAGACATCCTCCCCTTCCCTCTCAAAGAGCTTAACGGCGATACGGCTGTACTTCACAAGACTCACCCGTTCAAAATGGGTGAAAGAAGTATAAACGGCTTCTGGTTCAACTCCTAAACGACCTTGACCATCCTGTCCATCCAAGGGCTGACCCTGACTCTCATGTACCCCCTGAGCTTCTCATCAACCTCTTTATCCCCCGTGTAAACTCGGATTACCCCGTCCCTGAGCTTGGAGGGTGTCGCAACTACAATTATGTTCTCCTTAGGAATCCTCCTAAGGACCTCGGCTGAGAACTGCTGGTTGCCCCTACCGAAGAGGAAGTTGAGGCCTCCTATAACTGTAACCACTATCCTGGGATTCCTATCAATGAACCGAAGAAGGTCCCTCTCGGCGGCATCCTTCACGAGGAGTCTGGCCCTTCCGTCCTTTATCTCAATGATGTCAACCCCGAGGAGAGTCCCGTTAATTCCAAGGAGGTCCTTCAACCTCCTGACTGTGGAGCCCGCCCCAAGGAAGTAGATACCATCTTCCAGCTCTTGGGCAAGGGCCTCTATTATTGCCTCAACGTCCTCCGCCTCGTCGGTCTTAGTCGGCTCCTTCGCCCCCTGGAGAAGGAGCTCGGCGTAGGGGGTGAGCGTCTTTCCATAGTGCCTCGGCTTTAGCTCGTCGTGCCTGAATGCATCCTCATCCAGGTCCATTACCTCTCTCTCCACGAGTCTCGCGTTCCCCCTCAAGAACTCCACGACCAGCCTCGCTGCATCCTCCGGAGAGGCTGCAAAAACGCCGGAAAACATCTTCACACCGGTGGGAATGCCAAGCAGGGGGACTCTCTCCCTAACGACGCTAAAAACGTCCCTCGCGGTGCCATCACCGCCGGCAAAGACTATCAGGTCAACTTTCTCCAAAATTCTCCTCGCGACCTCCTTGGTGTCCTGCTCAGTCGTGTCGGGTATTATGACACCCAAGATTTTCCGGTAGCCAATTTTCCTGTGATATATCACCTCATAGGAAAAGCTAAACTCCCTTAGAATGTCTTCCCCTAGTCCATCCGGTCCGCTTAGAAACTCCACTTCAGCTGCTTCCTTGTAGTTGGCCAGTTCGTGGAGGAAGAGCCTTACCAAGTCTGATGCAATAGGCCTGGCCCCTCTTCTTATGGCCTCCTCGACGACACCGTCAGTTCCCTTGAGAGCCACCCTTCCACCCATGCCGGCAATGGGATTAATGATTAGACCCACACGCATGAAATCACCTCATGTACTTCCTAGCAAACACCGTAAGAAAGACTGCCCACATGAACATTCCAAAGAGAGCCTCAAGCGACGCAATTGCCCTACCCACGCCCATCGGGTGGTAGTCACCGTAGCCGAGGGTCGTTGCCGTTACGATGCTGAAGTACTCGTAATCGAGGAACCCCATACCACCAGAGATTCCCGCAACACTCTTAGTCAGGAAGAAGAGCGCAGGGAAGAAAACGTTCACCGCGGCAAGCCATATTAGTATTGGTCTCTTCCAGTCGGTTCCGTATTTACATGTCAAGTCAGCAAAGAGCCATTCAAACGCCACCTCAAGCTGGAGTAAGAGCTTTTTAAGACCCTTCCTGCGACCGCTTAGGCGCGATTCTCTCCTCGCAACCATCTCGTGGTAGTAGTACGTGTCTGCCCTGTCCAGATCCCCGTTCCTTTCCCAGCTTATTCTCGCGAGGCGGTACATGACTTCCTCCGCTCTATGGCTGTTAAAGCGACAATCCTCCACTTCAACGAAACCTTCAACACTCAACTCGACCGGTATGTTCGGAAGAATCGTCGTGTTCCATGCAAAATCTCCGTGGAATGAGGTTCTCCTAAATATCATGTTGCCCATGACCCTTGTATGCACAAACTCGGGATTCTTCACCCAGCTCCCAATAATCTCTGCGTGGCCGAAGACATTGAGGTTCTCAATAACGAGATTGCCGTGGAAACGCCTTATGCTGAGCCTAACCTGCCTCTTGAAGCGCGCGGACCGATCAAACTCAACATCCCTTAGAACCAATGAGGTGGCCTTCACACTCCTATCCGACGTCGTCGAAGGTTTTATGCCGTGCTCCTCAAGAACCCGGCGAAGGAGAGGATAGCGAACGTTTATTCCGAGCCTTCTGACCTCCTTCAGGTTTGAAAACTCTATCCTCCCGAGAATTCTTCCCCCTCCATACTCCTCCTCACTCTCCTTCCCCTCGCCGACGTACTCAGTAGAGTTTACCATGAGGTATTTCACGCTCGAATCCTTTACATATATCGAGTTTGAAAACTCGCTCCTCATGATGTTGAGCCCAAATGCTCTCGAGTTGCTGAAGAGAAGTGTTCCAAAGCGGGTCTCGAAGATTATCAGCCGTCCCACCTGCGATCCGTAAAAAGTTATTCCAGGGAGATTCACGTTATCAAACAGCACCGTTCTGACAACGGAGTTCTTAAATACCAGCGGCTTCTCGAGAGACATTTCCTCCAGCTTGACCTCATATAGGTAAACGCCTTCGAAATACGTCTGTCCAGCCTTTAAACGCTTCTGAAAGGCCTCCTTTTTTATCCGGTTTATCTCTTCCCCGAAGAGCCGCTCTCCCTCATCGAAGGGGACGTGGAGTGCACAGTAACTGGAACCCGCAAGCGGCTTCAGCCTGCACTTTCTTCCGTTTTCGAAGGTATACTCGCACATCTATCCTAACTCCTCTCTTGGAATATTAAGGTTTTCTGCTAGGCAAAGCCCTCATGTAGAACGTCTTACCCCGGTACTCAAGTCGAATTAGCTTCCCCTCATTAAGGAGTCCTTCAACGATGCTCCAATCGGCGTTGTTCTTCATGAGGAGCTCTTTCAAGGCCTCTTCCCTCATCGGGTGAACTGCGGTTATCGAGAGGATATCCTCGACAACGTTTTCCGTGGATGCAAAGGCGTTTCCCTCGTAGCCGATGAGGTACTCCACCCTCTCCGGGCCAAGCCTATCGGCGAAGGCCTGGAATGCCCGGTTTATCGTATCCTCATTGGCGGGCTTTACCCACGGTTCAGCCGGTGGTCTCGTCGGAACGGCTATATAGGCCTTGTCCGGCTTCAGCTCCGCAAGAAAATCGGCGAGCCCCTCTAGTTCATCGCCGTAGTCGATTCCACCCACCAGCATGGTCTCCGTGATCAGCTTACCCCCGAATTCCCTCCTGAACTCAAGCATGCCCTCAAGAATTCTCCCGAGGCTTAGACTCTTGTGAGGCCTGTCGACCCTCCTCCAGAGGGCTTCGCTGACGGCATCGAGCTTGAGAGAGACGAGGTCGAACTTCAGGAGGTCTTCCCTGACGTCTTCACTCCATATCAGCGACGAGTTCGTAAGTATAGCGAGAGGAATACCAAGTTCCCTTAGAAGCTCCACCTCTAGATCAAGGTTCACGTCGAGCGTCGGCTCACCGTCTGGGACGAAGGTTATGTAGTCTATGCGTTCTCCCCTTTCTCTCGCCTCATCAACCTTCCGGGAGACCTCCTCAAAGATGAACTCCGGTTCGTAGAAGGCCTTCCTACCTGTTTCCATGCTGAGGGTTCTGCCTATCTGACAGTAGACACAGGCGTAACTGCAGACCTTATCAGGTATGTTGTTGATCCCGAGGCTCTTACCGAGCCTCCTCGATGGAACAGGTCCAAAGGCTATCATATCACCACCGACATTAGGTTTACCTAAAAGCGTATAAGGTTTGCCTACTCGGAGGGGGGTGAAACTCCCACGTCCCAAATCATCCCCCTTCCAAAATGTACATAACAGCCCATCAACCCACCCCAAAATACACAAACCTTTTTAATGCAAAAGGACGCTCCCGGCACCTCAAGGTGATAAAATGAGTCAGAGAGTCAGCACTGCCATGAGAAGCGCGGCCATAGCGAACCGTTACAGGCACGTTCCTAAGATGCCCCGGTGGTTTTACTCCTTCGTGCCCTTCAAGGTCGCAACCGGAGGAAGCTCGGCTCTCGTCAGTCTCTATCTCCTCCAGCTCGGTGGAGATGCATCCACGGTGGGGATTACCTTCGCCCTTGCCAGCCTTTCATCCATGCTGGGAGCCCTCTTCTGGGGAAGGTTGAGCGATAGGACGCTGAGAAGGAAGCCCTTCATTCTTCTCGGATTCGTGAGTGTTCCACTTTTTCTGGCCACCATGGCCTTCGTAAGGAGTTCCTCCCAACTCATAGCCCTCAACACCTTCTACGCCTTTTTCCTCGCATCAACGCTCTCCGTGCCGATAGCCCTCGTTCTGAGGAGCGTCAGGAAGCACAGCTGGGATTATGGTATAGGGAAGTTCAACGAGGTAAGCGGCTGGGGCTGGGTCCTTGGGCTGATCCTCGGCTTCGGGCTCTCAAGGTTCCTAACGATTTCCCAGCTCTTCATGACCTTCGCCACAATCTCCATCCCCTCGATATTCATGGGAAAAGCCATGATAAGGGAGGTCCCAGTATACATCAACAGGAGAGCCATCCGAGCCTTCGGAAATTACGTCGTCGAAAAAGCCCGTTACTTCCCGAGCTTTGTATTGCACACGAACTTCAGCCTTCCAGAGTCTTTAAGGAGGTTCTACATTTCCTTCTTCCTCTTCTGGATTTCAGCAGGCCTATACTTCCCCCAAATACCAGTTCTTCTAACAAAAGCCGGCTACAACAGAGAGATAGTCTATCTGACACTCATAGCTAATTCCGCGGTGGCCGCCTTAAACTACGAGCGCGTTGGAAGTTTTATGAGTGGAAACAAGGAGGGTACGTTGAGGAAGGGCCTCTTCCTCAGATCCCTAGCATTCATATCCATTCTCGCAGGGGCCCTTCTCTTTCCCGCCCTGCTACCCTTAGCAGTACTCTCATACCTCCTTGCGGGATACTCGTGGACCTTCATAGGGCTCTCCTCAACGGCAATCGTAGGGGAAAAAGCCGGGGAGACGGAGAAGGGCAGTGCCATGGGGACCTACAACGTGGTCAGCTCCGCCGGTTATATAATCGGCAACCTCCTCGGGGGCACGGTGATATCCAGCGCAGGATTTCCAGCGACCTTTGGATTCGGACTGCTCCTGATAGGGGGTAGCATAGCCCTGATGAGAAAATAAAATGGTCAGAACTTCAGGACCCTTGCCAGAACTATGAGCGGATCCCAAACCGGCGCGAAGGGCGGCGCATATGCTAAATCCGTGAAGAAGACATCCTTTGTCGTGAATCCTGCTGTGAGAATCGCCGCGGCGGTGTCTATCCTCGGGAGGATTTCAGCGCCGACCGCCTGAACTCCCAGCAGTTTGCTGGTTTCGTTGTCAACCACTCCCTTCAGCCATATCAGCCTCGAACCGGGGTAGTAGTGGGGCCTCGTTCCGGCCTTTATGAACGCAGTCCTGATGTCGTAGCCCTCTTTTATGGCCTCCGCCTCGGTAAGGCCGGTCTTGCCAATCTCTACCTGGAAGAACTTGGTGACGCTCGTTCCGAGGACACCCGGGAAGTGAACCTCCTTTCCTGCTATGTTGCTACCCGCCACGTAGCCCATCTTGTTCCCCGCTGGGGCCAGCGGGATCCAGACGCGCCTTCCGGTTATTATATGCCTGGTCTCGGCGACGTCTCCAGCCGCATAAACGTTCTCCACGCTGGTCTCCATCCTCTCGTTCGTCCATATAGCTCCAGTCTCGCCTATCCTGACGCCTATCTCCTTGGCAAGCTCGACGTTCGGCCTTATGCCGGTCGCGACGATGACGAGGTCCGCTTTGTACTCGCCGGCGTCCGTGATGACTTTCTCGACCCTCTCTCTGCCCTCGATGCGGAGCGTTATCTCCTCGGTTCTTAAGTTGAGCCTCTTCTTCATCTCCTCCTCGAGAATATCGGTGATCTCCCTGTCGAAGGCCTTTGCCATGATCCTCTCGTTCCTCTCTATCAGCGTGACATTCTTACCCTGGGCCGCGAAGGCCTCGGCCATCTCGACGCCTATGTATCCGCCGCCGATGATAACGACGTTCTCAACGGGATTCTTCTCCATGTACTCCCTAATCGCAACGGCATCTGGCGGGAGGTCAGCCTTAAAAATCCCCTTTAGTTCTATTCCCTCTACTGCTGGAATCCTAGGTGAGGCACCGTTCGCGAAGACGAGGTAGTCCCACCCGTAGGTGTGCTCTCCATCCGGTTCCCGGACGCGAACCTTGCCCTCCTCAACCTCGATGACCTCTGACTTCATGTGCAGGTCTATGCCGCGCTTCTTGATGAAGACCTCTGGAGGATAGTGCATGAGCTTCTCCTTCTGAGAGATTCCCTCGACGACGTATGGAACGCCACAGGGGGCGTGGCTCACCCACTCCGTTGCCTCAAAGACCTTGACATCCCACTCAGGCTTGAGCTTCTTAACTCTGGAGGCAGCGCTCATTCCAGCCGCTCCACCGCCTATTATGACCACAGTTTTCCTCATCCGCATCACCCCGAGGGGTTTAAAACCTAAGGTTAAAAAGTTTGGTGGGCAGAAACGTTACTCCTTCTTCGAGAGGAAGTACTTCCTTCCCTTAACCTCTACAATGTTGTAGACCTCACCTTCTTGGAGGGATATTTTTGGCTTCTCAAGCTCGTAAGTCTCGTAGGTTCTCATGTCCATCATCTGAACCTCTCCCGGAGTGATGCTCGTCACCATCGCCTCGCTCCTCTCGTGCTCAACCGTATCTATCCCATCCCGCGTAACTGTCTTCCAGTCGCGGTGCTCGCTCTCGTCCGTGGCCAGGTTCCTCAGAGAAAGGCCCTTTCCATCAACCTTCTCAACCTCGTAGACATTGCCGCGCTTATCAGCCACTATGTCGCCGCTCCGGAACTTCGGGATCCTGATGCTCACGCTCGTCCGGTAGGTTTCCCTGCTCGTCTGCCTGTCGACGCCGACCAGCTCGTAGGCCTCGCTTATCGTCCCCCCAAACTTCTCCTTTATGGCCTGGGCAAGCTTTCTGGCACTCGAAGTCGAGCCCATGTAGAAATCCAGGCCCTCTTCCTTCTCTATCGTGTCCTGGATGAAGCCCATCCTGTCCCTGCGCATTATCTCGTCGATCTTCTCCTCCACGAGCTCCCCTATGGCCTTCCTCTCGTCTTCTGTCAGCGGCCTGCCTTCGGCGCGAACCTGCAGAATCGCCTCGAAGTAGCCCCCGAGGAACCTCGAACAGCGCGGACAGACTGTCTGGCGGACGTAGACGGTGACGTGTTTGGTCTCGTCGTGAAGCTCCCTCTGGAGTTCGTGCGTTTTAGCCTTGACGCGAACCTCGTAGGTCACTATTGCCGGAAAGTACTCGATGTGCCAGTCGACCGGCTGGAAGGCCACGACGGCCCTTCCAACGGGGAGGTCTTCCACTTCATCAAGCTCCTCTATTGAAACTACCTCGTACTCCCGGATTTTATCGCTCAGCGAGTCCTCAAGCGTCTCGAGGAGCGCGTTGTCGGCGACCTCGAATATCAGCTCGTCGAGCTCGTAGCTCTGAGGATCAACCCATACCCCCCTCTTCTTGTAGCTCCCGCAGTTCTGGCAGAGCTCGGTGTTTACCTCGTCCTCAATAAGCAGTACGGGGTTCTCCTTGCGGTAGCACACCTGACAGAGTCCTTCGATGAGCGGACCGCCCTCACTCTCTCTTATCCCGCACCTGTAACAGAACCTCTCACCCATGCTCTCACCGGGAGGAGAATTGAGGAGGAGTTTAAAAACCTTCAGAGAAACATTCTCGCCATCTGGGCATGGGGGATTCCCTCTATGTACAGCACCCGCTCCTCCTCGACGTAGCCGAGCTCGATAGCCTTCGAGACGCAGCGCTCCCCGGTGAGGTTGGCTATGGTGGCTTCCTCGAGGAGGCTTTCCAGTGCATCCTCCTCCACGAGATCTCCCTTGTAGAAGCGCTCCTTGACCTCAAGCTTCAGCTCGCCCTCGCGGAGGGTCTTCCCGAGAAGCTCTTCGTCACATGCAGCTAAAAGAACCTCACCCTGAACGCGGTAGATTTTAACGTATATCATCACACCACCGGAGAAAAATAGAAGGGAAGTTTAAAAGAGTTGGGGAAAGAATGAAGTCATTCCCCAAGAGCCTCTTTGAGTATCTTGACCGCGGTACTCTCTGCAACGTAGGCGTTCCTGAGTAGTGCCAATAGCCTGAAGTCTCCGAGGTGCAGGAAGATGTTTCCTCCAGCCAAGTCAAGGGCCTTCTGGTAGTACTCTGAAGCAGTCTGGTTGGCAGTAAGGGCCTTCTGAAGTATCGTCTCATCCACATTTGCATCAAGGGCCTTCTGATATAGCTTGTTGAACTCACTGAGCTTGTTCTGGTACCAGCGGTTGTAGAGATAGTTGAAGACGTTGAAGTCAGGCTGCACCTTTGTGGGTTCAAGTTTTATGGTAACCGTGAAGGTGACTGGAGACGCATACTCTACCAACGCTAGGAGGTAAGTGGCCTTGTTGCCCTTCAGCACCCAGTACTTAATCACGTGCTGATCCCGCTTGAACTGGTAGATCTTGGCGTTGGTTGGGAGTGCAAGCAGAACGTATCCCATCTCCCCGGTCGGACCATCGGCCGTTAGTTTATAGACAGCACCCATGTAGCCGTCGTTGAACTCCACCATGGTCACTTTGGGCTTCTTTGTAACTAAGCTTCCTGAACCCGCAAGGAAGGCCTTGGCAGCATCAGCACGTGTGATGGTAGACTTAACCGGCTCCTGAACCGGAAGCTTGAACTTAGCCGAATATGGGCTGTATCCCCATGCTGTTGCCTTAACATCGAACTCCATGGTAAATGACGTTGGAATCACCGTGAACTCGAGCATTCCGTCTCTGGCAATGTACTTCTTCCCGTTTATAGTTAGTTCAGCGTAAGGCACCTTCTTGGTGAAGTTAGAGGCATCGAGTACCCATGCTCTCACCTTGGACTCCATTCCCAGCACTAGGTCTCCGGACATGAGTACCAGGAGACCCGGCCTGCCAACTTCTGCAGCAAGTGGTGTAACAGACACGACATTGCCATAGTCGTCGGTGAGATAGAGTGCACCAAGGTAAGTGCCATTGTCGGAGGCATTAACCTTGACGGGAATATCTACGGAACTCCCCTCCGTGAATGGAGTTATGCTGTTGACTCCCGGTTTAAAGACTTTTACTGAATCGTTTTTGTAGATAACGAGTAACAACACTGAGGCAGGCTCATCTGATCCCACGTATAAGTACGCCGGGAGGGAATTGTTGACCAACGGTATCTGTATTGTCCCACCTGCTGTTAAGAGGATTGTTGGGTAATCGGTATTGAATCCATAGCCTGCTTCTACGTACACGTTCTGAGTGGGATCCGAGGAAAGTACTATTGCCTCAAGGTACACTGCGTCCTCGAAGATCTCTGGATTCAAAAAGCTATCAATGTAAAACTCATATTGGTAGCCCCAGATCAGACCACTCGTATTCCAGAGATTCCCGAGGAGGAGAGTTACATTTGAAGTGGCATTGACCGTTGCATTGAACGTTGCCAACTCGTTCCTGAGAGTGACTTTTGAAACACTTCCCTCCCCAGCTTTTGCGGCAATGTGAAGCAGCTCTGGCTGGGAATAGACTCCCTTGAAGGTTACGGTTATGTTACTGTGCATTGTCCATCCAGTACTGTACTCTCCCCAGTCCCATATTATGAGCTCCCAGTTTCCAGGTGTTGGATTGCTTATATGGATGACCCTATTCCTAAGTCCAAATGCCCCATATCCCAGCCAGTTTAAAATCTGAGTTCCGGTTGGAGGTACCAGTTGCATAACTAAGAAGTTTCCAGAGTCCGTGGATATGTTAACCACCATTTCGCTTGCTCCGTTGGGAACGTGGATTATGTACCTGTGGACTGTGTCCCCAATGTCCTGGTAGACATCGTGTATAACAATCCTGCCATTCTCACCCTGCTCGGGCACAAAGACAGTTACTGGCACGTAATCTACAGGAATACCTGTGCTTGGATCAATTAACTGTACGATTGTAGTGTAAATTCCTGGATTGGGTATCTGTGAATAGTCGACAGTAACATAGAA
The DNA here is from genome assembly GCA_027074805.1 of Thermococcus sp. GTDB lineage: Archaea > Methanobacteriota_B > Thermococci > Thermococcales > Thermococcaceae > Thermococcus. The sequence continues at coordinate 18,316 of JALTCK010000115.1, forward strand.
CACCGCCTGCTCTGTAGTGTTGACATATATTGAGTCAGTAGATGGTATTGCCCACCCCGCTTCACTTTCGACCTTGAGCGTGCCATTGTAGTTCATGGAGTAAACGTAAACCGGGACCGTTGACACTTCATTGTTCCTTATGTAGATCCCACCATAAAGGTATGGGAACCCATATACGTAGTTTATATATTCCCCACCCCATTTGTTGGGAATCCATGGATCTCCAATCTGGGTCCTGAGATCAGTGTATGGAACCCCAGCGTAAAGACGTATTGTCTTGGTACCCGCTATCTTATTCAGCTCTTCAATAGCCTTATCTGCCTGAACTAGCCCAAAGCCCTGCTCGTCGTAATTGTATCCCTCAATCCTCTTGGCAGAGAGCTCGAGAGCCTTTTTAACTTTGAATGGATCAACATTAAATGAATGTTCCTTAGCATAACTCAGCATCAGAGCCACGACGCCACTGACGTGAGGCGTGGCCATCGACGTGCCTGCCCACCAGTCGGATGCCCAGCTTCCGTACTGACCCCATGAATAAACTGGCAGTGTGGAGAACACGAACTGTCCGGGCGCTATCACGTCTGGATCCAAGAGACCATCCATCCTTGGGCCCCTTGATGAGAAGTCAGTAACCTGTGGCGGAACGTTCGAATCCCCGTAAGCAAACCATTTCCAGGCCTCGGGATCTACATAAGCACCGACTGTTATTGCAAACCTTGAGTCACCAGGACTTCCCACCGTATTCATACCGGGTCCTTCGTTACCCGCTGCAATGACAAAGGTAACGTTAAACATTTCTGTGAGAAGGTCCACAAAGAAGTTCTCTGGACTCTCTGTTCCGTCGTTGTAGTCATAGTTGCCTCCAAGGCTCATGCTTATGACGTCTGCTCCGTCAATAGCGGCATCTATCATGCTCGCTATTATCCATGAATCACTCCCATAACCAATGCTTGAAAGGGCACGGTATTCCATTAACTGGGCTCCTGGAGCGACACCTATCATCCCTGTTTCGTTGAATGGCCATGGATAGCTTGGGTTCGGATCTCCATATCCAGCTATTGTACCGCTTACATGAGTTCCATGTTCCCCACCGTCCCATCCAAATACAGCAGCATTTCCACTGGAATCGAGCATTGAAAGAACTACGTCAGTTTGAGGCATTGCTACTGACCTCAGGACTAAATATCCTACCTCGAGTCCCACCACATAGGGCGTGTACTGAGGAGCAGCGAGTGGAGTCCAGTCGCCTCTGACTTCAAATGGTTCCATCTGCACTGCCTGTGAAAGATCAATGGTGAAGTTATATGAGGCTCCAGATGTAGGGACGGCATTCAAGGCCTGCACGAACGCCGATACTGCGAGAGTATAGTTCCCAAAATACCCTGCGTAGTCCCCCATATTTCTTGCAGCACGGGCATTTAGAAGGTACTGGACAACTGGTTCGAGACTTGCGTTTGTAGTGTTAAGCTGAAGAGGAACTGGATAGAGGTACACGGTATCATAGCCGTTTCCAGTACTGTTAACTGCCAGTACAAAGTATACCTCATCGATGTTGTTGTCGAAGTTGAGATCAAAGTATCTTTCGGGGAGGAAACCAAATTTGTACACACCATTCGCCGATGTTATTGTACTTGGAATCTTTATAGTTAGATTTACTGTACTCAATGTTGTGAACTCACTGGGTCTCCCGACCCAATCCCTTGATATTGGATCCCTTACCAGAGATTCCGAATACGCTCCCCAGTCTATAACAACGTTGCTAAGTGTTATGTTAACCTCCCCATTGACAATGTCAGAGCTGGTGAAATTAAGGGACAAGTTCGCCAGGCCCTCCCCTGTCCAGTCATGCCAAAGGATTATCTTTCTGTTCCCCTCTGGAGTGGTCTGTAAAAATGGCTGCCCTGGATCTGCACCGGTATCTATAACTGCCACTTTGACCCCACTGCCGTCAACACCATATAGCTGCCTAGCCTCAGGAGCGTTGATAACTTCCATATCCCAATCATAGAGAGAGGGGTACGGAGATGACCCAATGTTCTTGGGTTCCACTTGTGGTGGGAGCTGATGATACTTGAAAATGTACTCCATCAGCTTTGCCTCTGGAGTGGGGGGCAACTTAACAATCCTGTCCCTCCAGACTTTGAGTATGCCTGGAACATCCTTGAGTTTTGGAACGTTTCTCACGGGAACGTCCACGACAATAAACTGAAACTCTGGCTTACTAATGGGGTCTATTTTTCCGAGTTTTGAGAGAGCCTCCAAAACGTCCTTTTCCATTCCCTTCTGGGGCACTACTATAAGCCTCACTGTATTTTTGTGGGTCTTCAGAGACTCGGAGTAAATCTTTGTGATAACCGAATCCATGTCAATTTTGAGAGGTTTAACTTTGATGTTAGATGCATGGGACACCGACGTTATCTCCGTGTTCCCTGAAACACTCTCAGTACTGGCCATCACTGGAGCCCAATAGGACACTGCTGGCGCTATAGAAAGCAACATCACTGCCACGATTAACAGGCTTAACGCCTTTTTATTCATGATGACACCTCCATAAGTTATAGTCAGTATGGAGTAACCTATAACAGGAATATAAATATTTCGACGTCCATGAAATCAAAATATCATCCCAATCCTTCAAGTAACATTTTGATAAATAAGCGGCCTCTAACGTCCAAATAAGCTTATAGGATGACAAAAGTGAAGCCTCTCAACGTACGAGCCGTGCGAATGAAAAACACCCTCATCCAGTCTCATGGAGATTCCCAAAAATTAAAGGAGTAATTATGAACATTACAATCAGGGCATCAATGCCCGGATCCAAAGAATAAATCATCACCGATAAGGTGAGGGCAAGAGCCTGGGGAGACCTTTCACTCTCCCTCAGAAAATTACCAAGGAGAAAGGCCTCAATGAGACCTAGAATTCCGAAGTCAGCTACCGCCTGCCCGAAGAAAAAATAGGTGTAGTTAAGAGAAGCCCCAAAAAGCTCTGAGACCATGTGTCTAGGGTTGTCGCTGAGGAGAAGCGCGCCATGGAAAAGCCCCCATGGAAGGGAGAGCCTCACGAGGTTATGGAAGACTAGGAAAGTGAAGCCCACCCTGACTAAAAGGGCCTCAAGACCGCCACTCATCCAGAGTACGACTCCAAAGAGCAAGATGCCGAGCGCCGCCGTCCTCTTCCCCATTCGCGGGGAGGTGAGGTAAAAGGAGAAAAAGTAGGAGAGATAAACGAGCAGCACGAGGGAGCGGAAAGTACCGAGAAGGAAAATCACCGTGTAAGCCCCCAAAAGTACGGTCTTCCATCTGACGGACAGGCGGGAATACGCCATCCCAACCGCCGCCAGGAGGGCCAGGAGAACGAGTGGACCCACGAGCGTGTATCTGATCTCCCTCGCAAAAAGGGGAACCCCATAATGGAAGTAGAGGATGATTGGAACCACAAGGGAGAGTGCCAGTGCAACCTCTGGAAATTTCATGAATGGATCGAGACGAATTTTGTAAGAGACCAAGAGAAGAAAAGCTAATATTGGGGCCACTGGAGGCTCGTAAAATGAGAGAACTAAA
>JALTCK010000116.1 GCA_027074805.1 Thermococcus sp.
GTTCAGGGAGAGGCAGGCCACAATGAAAGCAGCCTGCGTCCTTGGAAGCGGTCATTGACCGCTGGCGGCCTGCACCGAAATGCGCCGGGTGACTTTGAGGCTGTCATCCGCCTTGAATAAAGTAGCGCTGAGATCCCAGATTCCCTTGAGGGGGAACACCACTTCCGCGCTGTAAACACCAGGCGCGATTTCCTGCATAACCACATCAAAATCAGCATCCACATCGCTGGGGCGGTAAGCGTGCAATATGGCCTTATCGCCGTCGATCGCGACGCCTTTGCCATCGACGATATTGAAGGTGTAGCGTGTCGGTTCTCCCGCAACTGGCGGTCGCACCGCATTCAGCTTCATCTCCCAGCCCAGGCGATCGCGCGTCAGCCGCTGCTGGATAAAGTTTTGCTCCTGGTCGCGGCCTTTCTCATAATAGTTTTTGTCTACCAGGCCAGGATTGGTCACCACCGCAGTGATGATGAAACCAACATTCACTGCCAGGACCAGCAAAATGCCCGCGATCCAGCCAAGTACCCAGGGGTTGCGCAGTGCCTGCTTATTGTCCTGAGAAATGCGGGGAGGCTTGTTTTCAATCATGGTGCTCATTTTCGAGTGTCTCGGAAAGCGCTGATCTGTCCAGAATCAGGCAGATTGTACCTGAAATGTTCGCAAACAAGGTGGAGATCATGGCCAATATCAGTAATCAGCCACGCTGTGTAAACTCCGATATGAGGAGGCAGGGTCAAGTCAAGGTGAGGCATTCAAAAACAACTCTGTTAACCTGACTTGACTCTGACTCTGACCTCCAGACGTTGCCAAGCATTACCTGGGCGCAAAAAACATGCTTTCGTAGGACGAGGTTTGGCTAGGGTTATTCTGGTTCACGATTTTGAAAATAATGGGCGTGCGTTCTTTCTCGACGTTTTCGGCAGGCACATTGATGAATACCAAGTAGGAACCAGTATGGCCTTTTTTGGCAATCACGGTTTTTTCCGCGCCCTTGACGATCATGCCTTTTATCCCCTCAGCGGTGATCTTGACAGGAATGTCATTGGCGGTCTTGTTGAGGATCTTGACATCATACTTATTTTGGATAGTGCCGTCGCTGCGTTGTACGAACAGCGGTGACCGGCCATGCAGAACCTTGACCTCAATGGCGCCCAAGTGGGTCACCCCATAGATGATGCCAGCGATGGACAGCGTCAGGATGCTCAGATAGATCAGCACTCTTGGGCGTTTTAGCAGCGGGGGCTGTTCCTTGCCTTCCATTTCATCCATGGATGCATAACGGATCAGTCCCTGGGGGCGACCAATCTTTTCCATCACTGCATTGCAGGCGTCGATACACAGGGCGCAGGTGATACAGCCTTCCTGCTGACCCATGCGGATATCAATGCCAGTGGGGCACACGGCGATGCACTGCTTGCAGTCGATACAGTCACCATTGCCTTCCACCAGTTGCCCCTTTTTCAATCGGCCGCGGGGTTCGCCACGATGGTAATCGTAGGTCGGCAGAATGGTTTCCTTATCGTACATGACGCCCTGGATACGGGCATAGGGGCATAGCCAGAAGCAGGCTTGTTCCCGCAGTTTTCCTGCCAGTACCAGGGTTCCAGCGGTGAACAGGGCAATGACGCCATAGGCCGTGCTGCTGGCCTGGCCGGTAAAGATGTCATGCCACAACTGTCTTGCGTCGGTGAACCAGGACACGAAGCTGATGCCGGTGAGCACGGCAATGAGGGTCCAGATAAAGTACTTG
>JALTCK010000117.1 GCA_027074805.1 Thermococcus sp.
GAGTACGCGAAGTCGAAGGTCTCCTTGTCTATCAGCCCGTAGTTCAGGGCCATCTCAAGCTCGTCCTCGTCGAGGAGGAAGGCATCCCCGTTCGGAAAAACGAAGATATCCAAGAAGAGGTCGAGCATCTCAAGCGTATCTCCCTCACGTTTGGTGTAGGCCAGAACATCGATATAGAGCCCCTTGAAGTTCCCATCTTCATCATAGACCTTGAGGATGTCGTAGTTCTTCCCGACGAAGGCGAAGTAGAGCATGTTGTAGCCGTTCTTAATGACCTCGACGCCGTTCACCCTGAGCGGGGCAAGCATGCCGGAGAAGGCTGACTTGGCGACGATGACGTCTCCCAAATCGGCAACTACCTCGTCGTCCCTCTCCAGAACTCGGTTGGGAATGCGGCGGTAGATGAGGTGGATTTTGGCTGGCATTGGAGTTCCCCTTTTGAGTAGGCTGTGGGGGTTAAAAAGCTGGCTGATTGAATTGTGAAACGTAGCGTTCAAGATAATTGATTTTGCTCCCCGGCTTCGTCTTACGTTTCCGCAGTATATTACCCTTCGGGAGAAGGGAAATGGCGGGGATTTGTGCCGTTCCTACTAAATTTAAATCATTGGATATTGAACTTGGTGTTGTTTTTGGAGCCATTATTGGGTTTGTCCTGATGTTTGCGTATGGCCAAGACATCTGGGACACATACGGGCAAGTAAGGGTTATCCTTACAAGTGTTTTAATTGGAACGGGTATTATGATGAGTCTCTCTGTGGTTGATAGCTTAAACGAGTTCATAACCGGGATGGATCCAAATCAGATACTGTCAGAATGCAAACGTCGAGTGGAAGGCAATTTAGAAAAGGCCTATTCCCTAGCAACCAAAAGGGCCTACACTCTTTTTGTCAACTTCTTCGTGGCTTGGATACTCCTTGGCGCTGTCAATGGGGTGCTCATTTACTACGGGCCTCCTCACTGGTTGACAACGCTCTCAATAGGTCTGTTCTCCCTCTTCGGATTCATCAGCTTGATACTATGGATAATCTCATACCTGAGGTACAGGGACTACAGCAAAAAGCTACTGGTAATTCAGCTGAAAAAGGACGAGAAAGCGGAAATATCGATAAAGATTTAACTCCCCTTACAGTTTTCTCTCCTTTGATCCCCCTGTCGAGTTGCCGAAAGCTTTTATATTTCCGTGTCGATTTTTGATTGATGACAAAGAAGCTTGAGGAAATCGAAGCCATTCTCAGGAAGCACAAGGAGGAGCTTAGGGAACGCTTCGGGGTTAGGTCGATAGCCATATTCGGCTCCTACGCAAGGGGCGAGGAGACCGATCTGAGCGACGTGGACATACTAGTCGAGTTTGAAAGGCCCATAGGGTGGGAGATAGTTGACCTCAGGGACTACTTGGAGGAGCTTCTCGGCGTGCCGGTAGATGTTATCACAAAAAACGCCGCCATGAGCAGAAAAGGACTGTGGGAGCACATTAGGGAGGACTTGGTTTATGTCTAAACGCGATCCCTGCCTGTTCTTAACTGATATACTCGAGGCTGTTGGGAGAATTGAGGAATACATTGAGGGGTATGACTTTGAAAGATTCGTAAACGATAGGAAGACAGTCGATGCCGTCCTGAGAAACCTCGAAATCATTGGAGAGGCTGCGAGAAATATTCCAGACGAGGTGAGGGAGAGATATCCCTCGGTTCCTTGGAGGAGAATCGTCGGCCTTAGAAACG
>JALTCK010000118.1 GCA_027074805.1 Thermococcus sp.
ACGGGATCCTCCTCGCTGCCAACATGGAGGTTTCTGTAGAGTATATCTACGGTTCCATCCCCGTTCTTCTTAACGGAGAGGGGTTTCCAGGTCTCTAGGCTAACCTCACCCTTTTCGCTGAGAACCTTTATTATCTCGCGGGCGTCCATGAAATTTTCACCACTTTATCCGATACTCCCGCCTTGTTCGGGAGTCTACTTGGGCAAGAATCCTCTTCAGTTTCTCGTCGTCTATGGGCTCCCTAATCTGGCCTGCCTGGTAGAGCTGTACGAGTATGAGTTCAACCTGCCTCGCTAGCTCCGGCTTCACAAGCTTCACCCTTCCGAGCCTCTCCCTAGCTTCCGGAGTCAGGATCTTCCTCATTATTGCGTTCAGCTGGGCTTCAAGCTCCATTTCCTGTCTTATGGCCTCTTCCTGTTCTCTCTGCTGTTCAAGATACTTCTTCTGCAGCTCCATGAGCTTTTTCTTCCTGATCTCCTCTATGTCCTCCGCCATTCTTTCACCTCCGGGTTAAGATTGGGAAGGGAGTTAAAAATGTATTGGGAGGGTTCAATCACAATGCTTTTAATTGTTCTCCCGATGTTAAGTTGGTGCACATGAGGAGGATACCAAGGCTTATCATGGGGCTATTTTTGATAGTTTTGGTTTCATCAGTTATGGCGACTGAATACAAGGAGGTCAAGATATCCGCCGTTGGCGTGCTCAGCACCGAGCTCCTTGAAGATGGCGTAACCGCCATTGAGGTTGACAACGTGACCCTGGTTTACAGCTATCATCACGATTCCCTTTACATGGGGGCATATACCACCGGCGATAAGCTGGTTCTCAGGCCGATTCTTGGCCCCTGTGTCTGCGGTGTGTTTGATTTCCTCCTCTACAATGGGAGCCTTTTCTTCGTTGCAAACGATGGTTCGGCTCCACACTATGCCTGTGACGAGGTTGTGAGGATTGACCCGAAAAGTATGAAGAAACAGACGTGGGTTCTTTCCTGGGATGCCAGGAATAGGATAAACCCAGATAACGCGGGGAACATTCCCTATGCAACGGTTCACCTGGGGCTGGATGAATACGGGAACCTCTGGGCCAGGGTGAACCTTCTTTTTGAAAATCTGAGTGTGTACTACCTCTACTCGAATGGAAACTTTTCAATGGTGAACTCAACACCGGGGAAGCTTCACCTTCCAAAAACCAGGAGGTTAAACGTAACCGTCAAGAACGGCTCATTCTACCTTCTCATTCCCGCTGAAAGTGAACTGCACGACCGTGGAGTGGAGAGAACCTCTCATGGGAACGCTTATGCACTTTTGGTAGTCATGAGTATCCTTTTAGCGATATGGCTTGCAAGAAGGCGTTAAGAAAGGTAAGGAGCTCAGTACTTCTTGAGCTCCGGAATCTGCTCCTCGAGCTCCTTCTTGAGCTCCGTTGCGATCTTGTCAAGGAAGCTCTGCCCCTTCGGGGTGACGACCCTTCCCTCGCCCGGAACCTTCTGGACGAAGCCCGCGCTTTCGAGCTGCTGGAGGGCCTTCCTTATGATGCTCCCGCTGGCCTTGTAGAAGTGCTCGGGAGCATGTCCGCGGTTCTTCCTTCCTCCGTACCATGTGCGAAGCCTCTCTATTCCAACCGGTCCGTCGACGTAGACCTTCCTGAAGACGCTAGCAACTCTGTAATACCACCAGTCATCCTGCTCGGGAAGTCTCTCTTTATGTCTTCCGGTTTTGACGAAGGGTGCCCACTCGGGCGGCTTTATCTCCTCAACCTCCTTGAGAGCCTGAGCGACCCTCTCAACGAGCAAATCACCGGGAACATCATAGACTGTCGCCATTCTTCAATCCCTCCCCTTCTTGAATTTCCTCCTGAATTGAGCGATATCGAGCTTGACTTTCTTAACGGGCTTCTCCTCCCGCTTTTCCTTCGAAAGCTCCTTTCTCTGGAGCTTCCTTAAATACTTTTCCCAACCTTCCCTCGGTTTGAACAATATAAACCTTTTGCCGCGGACATCTATGAGCTCGCTGTCCGTAAGCTCTGCGACCTTTTTGGCTAGAGTCTGCCTGTCGAGACCCGTTGAGATGAGTGCACCCTTCCTTATCTCCACCTTGAGGATACCGTCCTTCTGGAGCTGGGTGTTTATTTCGTCAATAACGCCCTCGTCCAGTCCCCTCTTCCCTATCCAGGCTCGCGGAGGAATGTCATAGTATCTCGCGCGTATGGCACGTCTCACCTTTCCTGATAAGTGTTTCTCCATACCTCTCACCTCTAAGTCTCTCGCGGTTTGCTGAAGGCCTTATAAAGGTTGGCCTTTTAAAGGTGTTGGGTGCAGAGAAGGAAAGGAGGTCAAACCATGCTCATTCATCACCTCTATTCGGGCGGAAAAGACTCGAGTTTAGCTGCGTGGATGCTCACGAGGGTCGGCTACGATGTCGAGCTGGTAACGATCAGCTTCGGCCTTCTGGACAACTGGCGCTTCGCCAGGGAAACCGCCGAGAGGCTCGGCTTTGAGCACAGGGTTCTCTACCTGCCACGAGAGGTTCTGGAGAGAGCCGCAGATATGGCAATAAAAGACGGCTACCCCAACAACGCCATCCAGTTCGTCCACGAGAGAGCTTTAGAGGCGATAGCAGCGATGTCGGAAGTTGAGAGAGTCAGCGACGGAACGAGGCGGGACGACCGCGTTCCCTTCCTCGACCTGCCGAAGGCCCGCTCGCTGGAGGACCGCTTTAATGTCGCCTACATAAGGCCACTCCTTGGGCTTGGCTACAAGACGATAAGGGAACTAACGGAGAGGCTCTTCGTCATCGAGATCAAGGAGAGCGAGGAGCTGAAGAAGGCGGACTATGAGGTGGAACTGAGGCATCTTCTCCGCGAGAGGGGGATTGACCCTCTAAAAATCTTCCCGAATAGTCACTACCAGTCGAGGGTTCTGGGCTGGAAGGAAAAACCTGTTTAAATGTGTTTATCAATTTTCTTGGGGATCTGAAATGAAAGTTGTAAAGATTCTCGGTAGGGGCCCGTTCTCGGCTAAAGCTAATCGCTTTGTTGAGAAGACGGTATCGGCTATGGAAGTGCTTGAAGATTCGCTTGTTTTTCGAAAAGCGGTGGAGGCAAAGTTTGGAGTTTTTAAAGCGGCAAGCTCTGTGTTGTTGGGACCCAAGGTCGGTGTGAGGGGTTCCAGGTACTATACATCCGGGTGGCTATTCAGCACTTCAAGGAAGTTTCTGCCTGAGAAACGCGTTTTCTCCAGCGAGCTCTCGTTGGTTTCACATGAGTATCGCCTTGAAATAGACGTCCCAGGATCGGGTCTGATGGAGCTCCCTGGTTACAGACTTAAAAACGGAGTTCTTCTCCTCTACATCACTTCGAGATATGAGTTTAGTTTTCCGGGTGATGCTTTAAGTGCTGGAGACATGGAAGAGTACGCCCAGTTATCCATAAAGCCGCTCGAGAGTGGCTTTGAAGGAGAACTCACCTTCAACCTTGTAAAGGCTGAGTATGTGAGCCTGGATCTGATGGGTGAACTCGTTGGGGATCAGATATTTTTCGGGTCTGAACCAGGAAGGGTAAAGTATGAGTTCCTCTCCGAGCCACTGCTGGTAGTATCTCACGAGAAGAGTCTGGACGTGCCCAAGCTCCAGAAGGCACTCGGACTGGTCTCCCTACTGAGCGGTCACGGGGATTTCACTCTCAGGCTTGAGGTTGGAAAAGCGAAGGAAGAAATGAGATTCTCTGTTTATCTGCCCGAAGGATAAATCAGAGTCCGCTGAGCTTTCTAACTATCGGGTTCTCGGCCTCTTCGGGCTTTATCTCTTCGACACTCTCGATCCAGATCTTGCTCCTCGGGACGCGGTGCTTACTACCGACCTCTGAGTAGAGTATCTCAATGACATCATCGGCCTTGAGGCCGCGGTACTCCCTGGTGAACCTCTCTCTCTTCCCGTTCCTCTCGAAGACACCTTTAATCCTGAAGACCTTAACCTCCATTTCTCACACCTCCGTCATCAATCAAGGAAACCCAAGGCTTCTTCAATCTTAACCATCTCGGGACCGGTCGTCATGTGTCCGACGACGACGCCCTTTGAGTTTGCTAACATACAGGAACCAACGAAGGGAACGCCCATGTTGGCAGTTCCCACGGAGACGTCAACCTTAAACAGGTCCCGGAGCCATTCCAGCTCCTCGTCGGTAGCCTCTGGGTGAACAAGGCCGCCCCTGTTGGTGAGCACTCCAACGCTTCCAACAGCGTGGTAGTCGCCTATCATCCCCCTCTCAACCTCGACGCCGAGGACATCCTCCAGCTTCTTTGCCTCTTCCCGAGTGAACTTGGCACTCACCAAGGCGGCCTTATCGTTCGCCAGGATGAGGTTGCCGAGGGCCGTCAGCGTGCTCTGGAAAGGAACCACTTCCATGTCTATTCCGTACTCTTTGAGCTGAGTGTTTATGGCATCGAGCTCGGTGTCCCAGACGTACCAGGGGACGATTATCGCGTTGGAGTTTCCGGCCGCGAATATACCGACTATCCTGGACTTCATTATGCTCGTCTCGATAAGCGGAACCTTGAGAACCTCCCTGAGAACCTCCAGCTTCTTCTCGCCGAGGCCCTCTCTAATAAGGGCTACCCTATCGGTCGCGGTGCCGTAAACGCCCAGATACGGGGAGTTCTCAAAATCGAGCCTTTCTATGTGCATCTCGTCACCTCGTTAAATTAAAAGATCAGGCGAGGGAGACCTTGGCAATTCTCTTGCCATCTTCCTCTTCGACGACAACCTTAACGCGGAGCTTGTTGGGCGGCTTCTCAGCTCCACGCTCCCAGATCTTCTCGTTGACGTCGGTGCCGATGATGACTTCATCGGCCTTTGCATGCCTGGCTATCCACTCACGGACGAAGCGAGCGGCCCTCGGTGCCCTCTTCCAGCGAGGAACGCGCTTCTTTATTTTCTTGATGGGAACGACAAATATGACTTCCTCTCCAGTCTTGATCATTTAACTCACCTCACTCCTTGAGTTTGGTTCTTCTCCACATCCTTCTCTTCGGGTGGGTCATGACCTTCCTGTTGGTCTTGACGATGACCCATACCGGAATACGCCTGTTCTGCTTCGCAGCCTTAGCAAGCCTGAGTTTCTTCGCAAGCGGTTTGTTTCTCGCCATAACTACACCTCCAGAGGTTATCATGATGCCTGTTGATGCTTTGGCTATCCTTTTTTAAGCTTTTTTGTGGGACCTGGCGCTTTCTTGTGGGGCTTCACCGGCGCCTCCTCATGAGGGCTGGAACGAGGGAGAGGCCGACCAGGAGGGCAGGCCCGCATATTCCATCCCCTCCAGGAGTTTCCGTCGTGCTTGTATTCTCTGGAACCTCGACGGAAACGTTCAGGGAGTTCGAGGTGTCGAGGTAGGGAACGCCAAGCTCCACCTTCCACATCCCTACTGAAACGTTCACGGGGGCTATTTTTGGCTTCAGCGCGAACGTTACTTTTCCTCTATGACTGTAAAAGAGGATGCAGGTCTCGTTCAGTCTCGCCGTGGTGGCTGAACTGTATGAATCCCTGAGCACGACAGTTTCGTGCCCCAGGGTGGAGACCTTGGGCGCGTAGGCCGGATAGTAGAAGATGAAGCCGTCTCCTACACGAACCTTTTTGAGCATTTTGGCGGCTTCCGGCGTTGGGGCGCACTCTTGGAGGGGGATGGAGGCTTTATTCTCTAGGCTACGATTCTGGAAATCGGCCCTCTTTTGGGAGGAACTTGGGTTCCATGACTCCAAGGGAATCAGCGTCTTCTCAGCCGGATTGTAGACGAAGGTTCTGTTGTAGCGGGATGTGT
>JALTCK010000119.1 GCA_027074805.1 Thermococcus sp.
TTGAGAGCGAGCCGGTAAGAGTATACGCCGTTGGAAAGGCCGTTCGCGAGGAGGCGAGGGCCAACGGCACCTTCGATCACTTCGTCATGATGATAGAGTTCGAGGGAGAAAAAACTGGAATAGCCGAGGTAAGCTGGGCCTATCCCTATCCCGCCCGCTATGGCGTCTTCTATCACCATCTTGACGTAATGGGTAAGAACGGGAGGATACGCTACACCCCGCTTGATACTCCAGTTGTGGGCGTTGCCAAGGCCAGCTTTGAGATGCCCCGCTTCTCCCCGCTCCTCTCGACGTTCCCGGACGCCTTTGAGCGCGAGCTGAGGCACTTCTCCAACGTCATTAAGGGGAGAGAAGAACCTGTGGTTACTGCGGAAGACGCTCTAATAGCCCTGAAGATTGCCGAAAAGGCAAAGGAGAGCGCTCGGAGAGGGGAGGTGGTGGAGATATGAGGAAGCTCAACTTTGGGATAATCAGCTACGCCCATCCCCATGCCCTCCGCTTTGCTTCCCAGATCGCTGGAGGAAAGAACACAAAGCTCGTGGCGGTTTCCGGTGACGGCTCCAACGCGGACGTTGCCAAGGCTGAAGCTGGGAGGTATGGGGCGCGCTTCTACAAGAGATACGAGAAGCTGTTGAGGGACGAGAACGTTGAGGCGGTCTATATCGCCATTGAAACCTACAGACACAGAGAAGTTGCCGTTAGGGCTGCCGAGGAGGGCAAACACATCCTCCTTGAAAAGCCGATAGCCCTAAACCTTAAAGATGCGGACGATGTCATAAAGAGCGCGAAGAAGGCCGGTGTAAAGCTCATGCTCCCCTTCAACCCGCGCTTTACGGAACCGCTCAGGAAAGCCAAGGAAATGCTCGATGCCGGTGAGATAGGAACCCTTGAGTATATAAACGCCATCTCCGAGAACGTAAAGCCGCCGATATTCCTTCAGGGCCTCGACATGAGCTGGTTCTTGGACGTTAGAAAGTCTGGCGGCGGTGGCTTCATGGATACAGCTCCACACGGCGTTGACTCACTCCTCTGGATGACAGATGATACTCCAAAAAGGGTCTACGCCGACATAGGGGCCAAGATATACGGCTTTCCGGTTGACGACATCGGCACGGTAATCCTTGAGTTCGGGAAAGGAGTCGTTGCGGTTCTCACAGCAGGCTGGGGAAATCCGAAGGGATATTCCTACGGCATAGAGACGAAGTATCACCTCGTCGGCAGCGAGGGTTTCCTGGACGTTAGAACGGCTTATCCTGACTTCACCCTCTATCAGGAGAGGGCCGAGAGGGTCCACTGGGACAGGCCCGACGTGAGGGAGATAGTCGAGTCCTTTGCCAGGGCAGTCCTGAAGGACAAAGGAGTCTCAATAAGCGGTGAAGAGGCTAAGAAGAACCTAGCCATAATTCTCGCCGCCTACGAATCATCCAGGAAGGAGAGACCGGTTGAACTGGGCCTCTGACGAAACTTTTACTCTTTTGTAATACAACCACTTAAAGTGGTTTTAAACATAAGACTTATATACTACCACAGCTTAAACCAACTGAAGACTAATCTGTACATGGCAGTACCAAGGTGATGGAGAATGAAGAAATTTTGGGGACTGTTGTTGGTGGGCGTTATGGCCTTTGCCGTCGTCGCCAGCGGTTGCATTGGCGGTGGCGGGGGAACGACAACCAGCGGAGGGGGCACCTCCACGCAGGGGAAGGTGACCTTGAACTTC
>JALTCK010000120.1 GCA_027074805.1 Thermococcus sp.
CTTCTCGGCTATGTGAGAATCGCTCCTGCTCCCCATCACCACGAGCACCTTCATTGACTTCACCAGATAGAGTTCGCTTTTACCTTTATAAATTTTGCCGTTTTAATGTAAAAACAAAGCTTAAAAGCTCAAATTTTTTGACAAATAAATGGTGAAGCTCATGAGAGTTCTGCTCGTTGGTGGAGGCGGCAGAGAACACGCCACCGGTGAAGCCCTCGTTAGGGATGGGGCTGAGCTCTATGTCGTCTCAAGGCACCAAAATCCGGGGCTGGCGAGGCTCGCCAAAGGCTACGGTTTAGCCAAGGAAACTGACGTCGGAAAGGTTCTCGCCTATGCCGAGAAGTTCGGTGTTGATATGGCCTTCATAGGTTCGGAAGCACCGCTTGAGAAGGGCATCGTGGACGTCCTTGATGAGAACGGTATTCCGGCTGTTGGCCCAACTAAAGCGGCCGCTCGACTCGAGACGGATAAGGCCTTTGCTCGCTCCTTCATGGAGGAGTATGAAATTCCTGGCAGGAAGCTCTTCCGCGTCTTCGATGACGTCTCCGAGATGCGCTCGTGGATAGACGATTTTGGAAAGCCTGTCGTTGTGAAGCCCCTCGGGCTCACCGGCGGCAAGGGCGTTAAGGTCGTTGGATATCAGCTGAGGGACAACGAAGAAGCGAAAGCCTATGCCGAGGAGCTGATCAGGAAAGACGGCCGGGTTCTCGTCGAAGAAAGGACGGACGGCGTGGAGTTCACCTTCCAGGTCTTCACGGACGGGAAGCGCGTCCTCCCCATGCCCCTCGCCCAGGACTATCCCCACGCCTACGAAAATGATGAAGGCCCCATCACCGGTGGCATGGGCAGCTACTCGTGTTCAAGCCACCTCCTCCCCTTCGTTCTTAAGGAGGACTACGAAAAGGCCCTCGAAACCCTGAAGGCAACCGTTGATGCCATGCGGAAGAACGGAACGCCCTACAGGGGAATCCTCTACGGCCAGTTCATGCTCTCCAGGGAAGGCCCCGTCATAATCGAGTACAACGCCCGCTTCGGCGACCCGGAGGCCATGAACGTCCTCCCGCTCCTCAAGACGAGCCTGCTTGATGTTGCCGAAGGAATCGTTGACGGAAAGCTGGGGAGTGCTGAGTTTGAGAAAAAGGCGACGGTCGTCAAGTACCTCGCACCCAAGGGCTATCCAACGAACCCGGTTAAAGGTGTCCGGGTCGAGGTTGATGAAAAGGCTGTAGCCGAAACCGGGGCGAAGCTCTACTATGCCTCCGTTGACGAGAACCTCACGCTCCTCGGTTCCCGTGCCATAGCGGTCGTTGGCATCGCCGATACCCTAGAAGAGGCGGAGGGGATAGCGCAGAGCGCCATCGGCCACGTTAAGGGAGAGCTGTTCTACCGGAGGGATGTGGGCACTAGGGAGAGCGTCGAGAAGAGGATCCGCCTGATGGGGGAGTTTGGAAGGGAATTCGAGCCGAATTCATGCTGAGGTGATTGGGATGATAGGTAGAGATGAGATTTTGAGCGTTCTTGAAAGATACGACCCCAAGAAAATCACCGTTGGAGTCATCGGGAGCCACTCCGCGCTGGACATAGCCGACGGTGCGAAGGAGGAGGGCCTGCCCGTTCTCGTTGTCGCCCAGAGGGGCAGGCACAGGACCTACGCGGAGTACTTCAAGCTCCGGAGGACGAAAGACGGTCTGACCAAGGGGTTCATTGACGAGGTTGTAATCCTTGAGAGGTTCGCCCAAATAACCGAGATTCAGGAGGAGCTGGTGAAGAGGAACGTTATCTTCGTTCCGAACCGATCCTTCGTGGTCTACACCGGCATTGACAGGGTTGAGAACGAGTTTCACGTTCCGCTCTTCGGCAGCAGAAACCTCCTCAGGAGCGAGGAGAGGAGTGAGGAGAAGAGCTACTACTGGCTGCTTGAGAAAGCTAAGCTCCCCTATCCAGAACCTGTAAATCCGGAGGAGATTGACGAGGTAGGCCTCGTCATCGTCAAGCTCCCGCACGCGAAGAAGAGGCTTGAGCGCGGCTTCTTTACAGCCGCTTCCTACAAGGAGTTCCGCGAGAAGGCCGAACGCTTGAAGAAGCTTGGCGTGATTACAGAAGAAGACCTCGCGGGAGCGAGGATAGAGCGCTACATCATAGGCCCCGTCTTCAACTTCGACTTCTTCTACTCCCCGATTGACGGGGAGATTGAGCTTCTGGGAATCGACTGGCGCTTCGAGACCAGTCTGGACGGCCACGTTCGCCTGCCCGCTTCCCAGCAGCTCACCCTGCCGGAGCACCAGTTCGAGCCGGAGTATACGGTAACCGGCCACGCGTCTTCAACGCTCCGCGAGAGCCTTTTGGAGAAGGTCTTCGACATGGCCGAGAGGTACGTGAAGGCGACACAGGAGTACTATCCGCCCGGAATAATCGGGCCGTTCACCCTCCAGACGGCCGTCGATAAGGATCTCAACTTCTACATCTACGACGTTGCTCCGAGGACGGGGGGAGGAACTAACATCCACATGGCGATTGGCCATCCCTACGGCAATGCCCTCTGGAGGAAGCTGATGAGCACGGGAAGAAGGGTGGCCTTGGAGATAAAGCGTGCGATTGAGCTGGATGAATTGAAAAAGGTGGTTACATGATCTCTCCATTAATTTTGGAGTCCAATTTTTGCCCCATCCATATTATCCGCAAGAACTTCTGGGGCAGCAATGAAAGCCAACGGAATTGCAGGTTTTCCCTCAAGGTACCGTATTATATTCGAGGAACGTTTTTTAAGGCTCCATGAAAGCTAACTCTGTTTCCCATATCCAATTAATTCGGGGGTGATAACTTGAGCGATAACCGATGGAAGTTTGCCTTAATGGACATGATGGTCGTAGCGGCCGGTTTTGGGACGATGCACATGCTTGAGAAATTTAAGGGCACCGTTCTGACACATTACGGTATAACCGAGGCCGCAATGGGATACCAGCAGACAGCCTTCGTCGTCGGTCTCTTTGTCGCATTCCTCCTAGGAGGGACAAGCCTCTTCAAAGGCTCATTCAAGAGAAGTGTAGCATTAATAGTCAGTTTTGCAGCCATACCCCAGTTCATAATTCCCTTCGTAGGGAGCTGGTGGGTTGTCGTGTTCCTGCGCTTCTTCCAAGGTTTCATAGTTGCCCTCATAGCGGTCTTCAGCAACCAAGTCGGCAGGCTCTTTCTGGCAGAGAGGCCCTTTGCAAAAGGTATAATCCTCTCAGGAATCTTCTGGGGAGGAATTTATGGCATAAGCCTTGCCAAGTGGGCCTCCCACAGTTATACGGGCTGGGAAGCTGTTAGAGTAGCATTCCTCATCTCGGCCATTGTAATGTACCTCATTCTCGGCCTCTGGTGGCTCCTCGTGGAGGACTTTGAAATACCGAAAGAGAAGTCAAGTACAAAGGGAGCAAACGTCTGGAAGATGCCTTTCACATGGGTCTTTGGCTTTACGTTCTTCCCAGCGCTCTGGGTTATTTTTACCCTTGGCTCGTTCACACTCCACCATGCGGAGTTCTCAAGCTCCGAGACAGCCAACCTCGTGATGACTCTCGAAGTATCGATGGCGCTCTGGTCAATAGTCATGGGATATTTAGGTTACCGCCTCTCGGTCAGAAACACCTCCAACCGCGGACTCTTCAAGGCAATAGTCAACGTTATGACACTCTCCTATGCCGTGACATTTATCGGGCTCTTCTTTGTATGGAAGAGCATCCTTTCCAGCAACTACACCCTGGCCATGCTTGGCCTGGCTCTAACGGGAATCGTTCAGGGGACCGGCCCAGCATTTTGGACTACCGCCCCGGCGACGTACCCCAAGGAAATCTACCCCGAGGCCAGCTTCGCCCTTGGACTTATCTCAAACTCAGCAAACGCCATCGCTCCTAACGTTATGTTCCTACTGGTGAGCGGTATCACTCAGGGGATGGCCATATTCCTTGCGATGCCCCTCATAGGCATAGCCCTCCTCCTGACATCCTCTAAGATGAAACTCCCGGTAGAGGAGTTTAGCTGAGCCCTCCACCTGTTATTCTTCTACATTTTTCAGTCAAAATAACCCTTAAAAACTATGAATTTTTACATTTCCCTGGTAAGGTGATGCAAATGAAGTGGAGGGTTACCGTCACAGTTCGCCTTAAGGAAGGCCTAAACGACCCGGAGGGAAGGGTCATCGGGAAGGCCCTGAAGAACCTCAGCTACTCTGTGGAGAACCTCAGGGTTCCGAAGTGCTTCGAGTTCGAGCTGGAGAGCGATAATCCGGAGGAAGAGGTCGAGGAGATGTGCAGGAAGCTCTTGGCAAACCCGCTCATCCACAGCTGGGAGTACAGCATCGAACCGGTGAGCTGAAATGGTAAAGTTCGCGGTCGTCGTTTTCCCGGGGAGCAACTGCGACTTCGAAACAGAGAGGGCCATAAGGAAGGCGGGCGCCGAGGCCGAGCGCGTCTGGTACAAAACCAGCCTGAAGGACTTCGACGGCGTTATCCTTCCCGGCGGCTTCAGCTACGCCGACTATCTCAGGGCCGGGGCAATAGCGGCCCGTCAGGAGATAATGGAGGAGGTCAAGGAGTTCGCCCGCGAGGGGAGGCCCGTTCTGGGGATATGCAACGGCTTTCAAATCCTAACGGAGGCGGGCCTCCTTTCCGGGGCTTTGAGGCCCAACAAAATCCCGCGCTTCCTCTGCAGGTGGGTTCACCTTCGCGTTAACGATATCGAAACGCCGTTTACATCACTCTACGAGCCGGGGGAGGTCATAAGGATGCCGATAGCTCACGCCGAGGGCAACTACTACGTCGACGACCCGTCAAAGGTCAGAGTAGTCCTCCAGTACAGCGATGAAAATGGCAACATAACCGAGGAGGCGAACCCGAACGGTTCCGTCCTCAACATAGCGGCGGTTGCCAACGAGAAGGGAAACGTCCTCGGGACTATGCCTCACCCGGAGAGGGCGAGCGACCGCTTTCTGGGCAGTGAGGACGGGTTAAGGGTTTTCAGGAGCATGGTCGAGTGGGCGAGGAGGTGATTAGCCCCTTTTCATTTCTTTTTGTCTTCCCTGTTAGTGGGGATCTACAAGACTATGTAAAATGGGAGGACAGGTTTTCGCATATGATAACAACTATTAAAAGGTTGGGTATTGAACACACTCCACAAAAATCGTAGAGCCAGAACTCAATGGGAGGGCAACGTTATGGGAAGGTACACCTTTTTTGTGCCCTTTTTGGTTCTGATTCTGCTGACTGCCACACTGGGTTGCATATCAACCCCCGGCTCAACAACCCCGAGTTCCCAGGGGAGTACCACCTCGTCCTCACAACCCCCTAAAACCAGCAGTCCCGCCAACGCTCAGGTTTACCAAGGCTGGTACCACAATTCAACAAAATACTTCGATGTCTACTACCCAAAAGAAGTCCGCGATGATCCCGTGCTTCAGTCGAAGCTCAACATGCTCCTCTTGGGTGCAGACAACGCCTACGAAGGCTATTCTAAGATCTTTGGGACCAAACCTCAGAGGGCAAAGATATACCTCTACCCATCAAAGGAGGCTCTCGAAAACATCACCGGGAAAAAGGCCCTCTGGTTCGTGGACTACAAGAAAAGGGAAATACATGTTGCTCTGATTAAAGAAACTGGTGTGTATTCATCGCTTGATGTTGCTTCGGCGCTCTTAGAATACGCGGCCGGTAAGAGGCTCCCCGATGTTCTTGCCGTCGGGTTTGGAGTACTGGATGGTGGGCCAATACCAATAGGCCCACAGGAGAAGAAGACGAAATACGTGAGCAT
>JALTCK010000121.1 GCA_027074805.1 Thermococcus sp.
GTGGAGGGTTCCCACCCCCGGGCGTGCTCGCCGCCACTCAAACTTTTCGCCAGCAACCTTTGCTGACGCAAAGCTTGACCAAGAAACTTTTCTGGCGAAAAGTTTCATCAAACAACCTTTGCAACGCAAAGGTTGACCAAATAATCCTGCCTTTGGAGGGTTGCCCTGAAAAGTTTGTACGTGTTTTGTGATTGGAGTTTTAGCGGGCTTTCTTGGATGGGGTAGTCGATATCTGCTGGGTTTATCTTCCTTCGCGCCCTTCGGGCGTTGCTAAAAGTAACCCCTCGCAGAAGTCACTGTCTAGAGAGGAAAGCCTCCAGAATTACAGCACTTGGAAAGCACGTACCAACGTTAATACTCTTTAGAAACAGGCAACAACCTTCCGCCATCCGTTAAGGACGCTTGAACGATAGTGAAAGCGGCGCTGAAACTTTGCAGGGCAAAGTTTCATCAAAACTTTTTGACCATTTGGTTGCCCTTCTTGAACTTGTGTGCTTTGATATTGGTGATTTCTTGAATTCGGGTTTCATCAAAACCTCGAGTTTAGAGTGTTTCACTTTTCAAAGCGTCCGAAGGACACCAAAAATGAGGCTGAAACGAGATAATGTTCAGAGGGCATTGAAACCCACAGTCGAGACTGCAATTAAAAGAGTGCACAAAAATCTCCCGCCATTCTCGGCAGTAAGAACTATTTGATCAAACTTTCCCCAGAAAAGTTTGCTGTTGTGGTGCGGGGGACGGGATTCGAACCCGCGAACCCCTACGGGACGGGACCCTAAATCCCGCGCCTTTGACCAGGCTCGGCTACCCCCGCGCGTTCTTGATTTCTGCTCTGGCTTTAAAAACTTTGAGGAGCAAGGCTTATAAGGATGTAAAGGAAACTTTACATGGTGGTTTGAATGGAGCGCTGGAAGAGGAAGGTAGCCAGTCTGCTTCTCGTCTTCACTTTGGTTTATGGGGCCTATCTCCTCTGGCTCTACAGTGGGAGTGGCGGTACCATGGTAGTTGGTTATGAGCTCCCTGGGAGCTGGTTCCCGCTTCTCGTTGTGGTTCTTACCTTCGGAATGGCGTTTTTAGGAGGTTTTTTGATAACGGCCCTAACCCGGGAGGATCTGATAGCTAAGAGGGCTTTTTTGTTCCAGCTCCTTGCTCTGAGTATCCTCTTCGGTTTCCTTGCAGGAATAATGGTCACTGCGATGGAGTGGGGGGAATACAGGCCGTTTCTGCTGGCCGTCTTCCTAATTGGCCTGGGTCTCTGGGTTGCATTCGCCCGGTGGCACTCACGGGAAATCCAGGCCGACGCGCCGATAACGGACGAAAGGGAGGAGATTATAGACCTAAGGAGTAAGGCTATCGTAAGCGATGCTATAATAACGCTTCTCGCGGCGATGCTCATCGGAGACACCTTTGGTCTTTGGAAGTTGGATGAAACACCCACCTACCTACTCCTTGCGGTCTGGGGGTTCTCCTACATCGCCAGCCAGCTCTACTACAGGAGGGTGATGTGAGTGAACTGGACGGCTTTTATGATGCTCGTTACTGGTTTCATCGGCGGCATCCTCGGTTACCTGCTCACCAGGGGAGTCGTAAAGAATGTTGGGGTACCCATGGATGAAAGGAGCAACGAGATAGCCAAGATTGCCGCAGCGAGGACGCTGGAGGTTGTTCTACTTGTGGTTGTGGTTGCTTTATACTACAGCCTTTTCGTTGCTGGAGATGAGCTTTGCACGGCAATTTTCTCTGGTTTGTTAGCTTTGATTTTCTTTGCGAATCTTGCTCTTAGGGTTTACTACGGAAGGAAAATGTGAGGTGTCCCCATGAAGAACCGCCTCCGCGAGCTTAGAGAGGAGAGGGGCCTTACCCAGGAGGAGCTTGCCAAAGCCCTTGGAGTGACGAGGCAGACTATAATAGCTATAGAGAAGGGAAGGTACGACCCTTCACTCAGGCTTGCCTTCAGGATAGCAAGGTTTTTCAACAAGAGAATTGAAGATATATTCATGTGCGAGGGTGAGAAGAATGGGGGCTAAGGAGAGGCTGGCTGGTCTGGCTCTCTACCTGGGCGGCATTGTTCTTTCAATCCTCCGTCCTCCTGTGGACAGGATGGCCTGTATGAGGGTTCCTGGGGGAGAAGTGCCAGAGGGTATCAATCCGTTCTTCCTCATCGTGGAGCTCTTCCTGATCATGCTCGGTTCGGCGATCCTCTCCCTCGATCACGAATTCAGGAACTACCATGTGAGAAACGGCTGGGTTGGATTGACTACCGGTCTTGGTGTGGCCTTCATAGGTGGCTATTCTGGATTGGAAATGATTTTTGCCTTCGGTGTTCTGCTGGCCACCATAGGTTTGTTCCTCTACAAAATTGGGGGTATGAAAGATGCCCATGGTAAAGGTTGAAGGCCTTGAGAAGGACTACGGCAAGGTCAAGGCCCTCAAGGGGATAAGCTTCTCCATCAAGGAGGGCGAAATCTTCGGGCTCATCGGGCCGAACGGTGCCGGGAAGAGCACGACGTTGAAGATCCTCTCGACTCTCCTCAAACCCACTGGGGGAAAGGCGGAGATAGATGGTCACGATGTCGTGAATGAAGCGGACGAGGTAAGGGCTCTCATCAGCTATCTGCCCGAGGAGGCCGGTGCCTACAAGAACCTCACCGGAAAGGAGTACCTTGAGTTCATGGCGAAGCTCTACGCCAAGGACGAGGCGAAGGCTAGGGAGATGCTGGAACTTGGTATCGAGCTGAGCGGCCTCGGCGAGAGGCTTGATGACAAGGTCTCGACTTACTCCAAGGGAATGACGAGGAAACTCCTCATAGCGAGGGCATTGATGGTTCGGCCGAAGTTGGCCATACTGGACGAGCCGGCAAGCGGGCTTGACATAGTCAACGCCTATGCGATAAGACAGATGATAAGGCGCTTCGCGAGGGAGGAGGACGTGACCTTCCTATTATCGAGCCACAACATGCTCGAGGTCGAGTATCTCTGTCATCGGGTCGCGCTGATAAACAAGGGCCAGATCGTAGACGCCGGTACCCCCAGAGAGCTCAAGAAGAAATACAGGGCTGAGAACCTGGAAGAGGTCTTCATGCGGGCAGTTGGCGTTACTATTCCGGAGCCAGTGGGGGGTGAAGGGGGATGAGTGACTTTTGGATTATGGCAAAGAAGGAGCTTTGGAATCTTTTCAGGGATAAGAAGCTCATCTTTGGTCTTGTCGTGGTTCCGCTCCTACTCCTTCCTCTGATGGGAAAGGCTGTCAATATTGGCATGGAGCAGGCTCAGGGTGAGACCCATGTGGCCATTGTGAACTTCGATGAGGGTGACTACGGGTCCCTCCTCATAAAGGCCCTTGAGGTGGCACCTAACGTAACTGTGACTGTGATAAACGCTGATAACTTGAACGATGCCATAGGAAAGGCAATTAAGGAGAATCAGAATGTCCTTCTGGTGGTTCCCAGGGACTTCACGCAACGTCTGAAGGCGAATGAGACAGCTAAGGTTGAAATCTATGGTATTTTCATGACGATAAGCACAGGGATAAAGGAGAGCGTCAGCGAGGGGAGGATAAGTGCCGTTATAAACGTTCTCAGTCAGGAGATAGCGAGGATAAAGGTGAGGAACCTTGGGGCGACGAATCCAGATGCCATCCTACACCCGATAACCACCGTGAGCAAGTCGGTCATAAACAACAACGTCGTTGACGTTCCGCCGACGGTTGTTTCGAGCGTAATAGCGGCCCAGGCATTCACGATACCGTTGATAGTCTTCATGATGGTGATGATAACGGCCCAGATGGCGGCTGGAGCGATAGCTAGTGAGAAGGAGAACAAGACCCTTGAGACACTCCTGACGCTTCCGGTGGCGAGAACGAAGATAGTCGGTGCCAAGATCTTCGGAACGGCAATGATGGGACTTGTGGCGGCCATAGCCTACATGATTGGCATGAGGTACTACATGGGCTCCTTCGGCCTAGGCTCAAGCGGGGTAAGCCTCGAGGACCTAGGACTGACGGTTACCCCCGCAGGCGCCCTGATGTTTGCTCTCGTTGTCTTCCTAACGATAGTCATCAGTCTTAGCCTGGCCATGATAGTTGCAACCTTCGCGGAGGATGTCCAGAGTGCGACGACGCTCGTAAGCGCAGTTATACTGCCGCTGGCCTTTCCAGCGTTCCTACTTATGTATACGGACATCAATGATCTTCCGGTGATTCTCAAATACGTTCTGCTGGCGATACCTTTCACACATCCGGTCGTTGACTATCGCTACGTCCTGCTAAGTAGCTACGAGCCGATGGCCATCAGCCTCCTCTACCTCGCAATAGTGGCCGTTGGCATACTCTACGTAACTGCGTGGTTGTTCTCAACCGAGAGAATCCTTACCGCAAACGTCAGATGGGGCAGGAGGAGAAAAAAGAGCACCTAGTAGCTTTACCATTCTTCATCTTCTTCCCAATCTTCCTCTTCCCATTCCTCCTCCCAGTCTTCGTCAAAATCCTCTTCCCATTCCTCATCATCCTCAAAGAGCTCCTCTTCCCACTCCTCCTCAACAACGATGGGCTTCTTTTTCTTGGGAGGCTGCATAGGAATCCCCATTTTCCCTTTTCTGGCAGCACTTATAAATCTTTTTCCGATGTCCTGGGCTCCACGACGTGGAAGGGGGGAACTGAGGCTTAGGAAAGGTTTTTATTCATTCGGGGGAACTACTGTCCATGAGGATTGCGGTCGTAACTGATGATGCAAGGGTTTATTACAGGGCTGTTAAAGTCCTCAAGGAGTACAGGATACCCTTTCTCAGTCTGAGGGTTGGAGAGAGTATTCCCTTTGACGTGGAGGTTGTTTTGACCGGAGAGCGAGACGTTGAGAGGGTGGAATTCCCTGTGAAGGTGATCGTGAGGGATGAGGGTTTCATAGACGAACTCCTCGCGAGACTTGAGGGGAGGGAGAGGTTTAAAAGGGTCTTCGTCGCCATTGACCCTGGAGAGAGGCCCGGACTCAGCGTCGTAGCCGACAACAGAGTGATCGAAGTTCATCATCTCCAGAGCCCGCGGGACGTTGATGTAGTTGTCGAGCTGCTCGAGAAGTATCCGGGCTCAAAGATCAAGATGGGGCACGGGGCGAAGAGGCAGAGAATGTTAATGCTGAGGGCACTCGGCGAACTCCTGGGCTACGACTATCCCATAATCATTGTCGATGAGAGGGGAACGACGCCAAAGGTTGGGGGCGTGGATGTGTCCCAGGTGCAGGACATAATCGCGGCAGTCAACATCGGGCTCAGGAACGGGAGGGAGGTTAGGATTGGTGAGTTACTTGAGGCTAAGGAACCCACCAAGCGTGAGATTGATGACATAAAGAGGAGGAGTCGTGAAATAAGCGGCAACTTAACCATATCCTCCAAGCTTGCGCGGGAGGTTGCCCTCGGCAAGATTACTTTGGATGAAGCAATCATGCGTCAGAGGAGGCGGTCAAGATGATCTTTAAGAAGGACGATGAGAGGTATGAGAAGATAAAGCTCCGTGTTGCTGAGGCCCTTAAGCGGGACGTTGGAAGAGGGATAGTGCGCTTTGACAGGAAGTACCAGAAGCAGCTTGGAGTCGAGCCGGGTGACATAGTCGAGCTCATAGGGGAGCGCTCTACTGGGGCAATAGTTGCCAACCCCCACCCTGATGACAGGGGACTCGACATAATCAGAATGGACGGATACATCCGCAGAAATGCCGGGGTCAGTATAGGAGACTACGTGACGGTAGCCAAGGCTGAGGTTCAGGAGGCTAAGAAAGTTGTGTTGGC
>JALTCK010000122.1 GCA_027074805.1 Thermococcus sp.
CTTCGTGGCTGTTTACAAATACGGCCGCTGCCTCGGCCACGTCTGTGTCTGTCTGAAGGTTGATACCGTGGATTTTGTTCCATCGGCCTACATATACGACATCGAGACCCTCTTCCCTGGGATTGGGATAGGGAGCGCTCTCCTGGAGAAGGCAGAGGAGTGGGCGAGGGAGAATGGGGCAAAGAAGATCTCCCTGAGGGTTGACGTTAACAACCCCGCAAGGAAGTGGTATTCCGAAAAGGGCTACTCTGAAAGGGCTGTTATTATGGAAAAGACTCTTTAACGTCCAGTTCAAACTTTCCGTTTTGGAAACCTTTTTCTAGTACCTCTATGACTCTGCTGATGATCGTGAGGAACAGGATAGTCCTAAAGGAAGGCTACGTACCGTTCGAAGTTAGGAGGACCAGGAAAGGCTTATCCCTGAGAATCGAGCTGCTCGGGAAACCGCTCGAGTACTTCGTGGATTGCCCGTGCTTTGGGCTGCCGGAGTTCCTCCGCCTCTTTCTGCCTGCTCTGGAAGAAAAGATCGGCGAAATAAAAGGTGTTTTCGTTGAGAAGATTGAAGAGTCCACCAGAGAAGACTCATGGTGAGACTCCGGAAATTATTTAATTCGCGGCAACAATAGAAAGACACGGTGATAAAATGGGGGCCCCGGCCAGGAAGGTCCAGCTCATGATAACCTACCCCCACCTGCGAAAGTTCTTTAAGAAGGCCCCGAGTCTGGAGGAGGTTAGAGAGACCCTCTCCGGCATTAGCGGGGAGTTGAGTGAAGAGGTAATTAAAGAGCGGGGAGAAGAGAAGCTCACTCTTTTCTGAACAGCCTCTTCAAGTTCCTTTCAAACGGCGGCCAGACAACGCCCTGATCCGTGATTATGCCGGTTAGATACTTGTGCGGAGTAACGTCGAAGGCCGGGTTGTAGACGTCTACATCCGGTGCAATCTTGCAGCCGCCGCAGGTGAGGATTTCCTCCGGCTTGCGCTCCTCTATGGGTATCTCCTTCCCGCTCTTGAGGCTCATGTCTATCGTTGAGAGAGGCGCCACCGTGAAGAACGGTATCCCGTGCTCCCTCGCGAGCACCGCCAAGGTGTACGTCCCTATCTTGTTGGCGAAGTCGCCATTCGCTACGATCCTATCGGCGCCGACTATTATGGCATCCACTTTGCCCTGCTGCATCACGAAGCCAGCCATGTTGTCGGTTATGAGCTTGAGGGGGATTCCATCGTAGTGGTACTCCCAGGCGCTCAGGCGGGCGCCCTGGAGGACGGGCCTCGTCTCGTCCACCCAGAGGAGTTTAAGCGTTCCATCGCGGTGCATGACCCTGAGAACGGCTCCGACCGTCCCGAGCTGGACTGTGGCCAAGCTACCCGCGTTGCAGTGGGTTAGAACGTTCCCCTCGGGCAGAACCTCCGCTCCGTAGTGTCCCATCCTGAGGTTTGCCTCCACATCCTCGTCGGCTATTTTCTGAGCTTCGCTCACGATGAGCCTCTTTATTTCGTCGAGAGGGTCTTCAAAGTGCTCCTCGACAAGCTTCTTGATTCTGTTGAGGGCCCAGAAGAGGTTTACAGCGGTCGGCCTCGTGTTTTTAAGCCTGTCGTAGGCCGAATAAAAGCCGTCCATGAAATCGTCCTTCGTTTTAGCTTTAGCCGTGTCCGCGTAGAGTGCGAGACCGAAGGCGGCCGCCGCCCCGATGGCCGGCGCACCGCGGACCTTCATCGTGACTATAGCCTCGGTGACCTCTTCAACGGTCGTCAGTTCTATCGTCCTGAACTCCCTTGGAAGGAGAGTCTGGTCGATCATGATCACTTTTCCCCTCTCGTATTCAACGCTTCTCGGGAGCCTCGTGAGGTCCTCTGGTCTGTATCTCAACTCCACCGCTATCACCCCAAAGGGTTTAAGGGAGGAACTTAAATCTCCTTCGGTGAGTGAGATGGCGCTGAGAATATTCGTAACGGGCCCGCCTGGTGTCGGGAAAACAACGCTTGTTGAGAGGGTTGCAAGGGAAGTCGATCGATGGGGGTACATTGTGGGCGGCATGATAACGAGGGAAGTGAGAAGGGGTGGAAGGCGCGTCGGCTTCAAAATCACCGCAATAGACACAGGGGAGGAAGGAACCCTTGCGAGCATCAGGGGAACCTCTCACCTGCCGGGGCTTCCCTTCGGGAAGTACGTCGTTCACGTCGACGAGATAGAGGGGGTTGCCGTTCCCGCCATAAGGCGTGCCATTGATGAGGCGGATTTAATCGTTATAGACGAAATTGGCCCCATGGAGTACAAGAGCGACGAGTTCATTCGTGTAGTTGGCGATGTTCTGAAGTCAGAAAAACCGCTGTTGGCCGTTGTTCACAGGAAGATGGTCGATAGGTTCCGCCCTCTCGGGAAGCTTCATACACTGAGCATTGAAAACAGGAACGTCGAGTTTGGGATAATCCTTGATGAGATAATGAAGGAGTTGAAAGGTGTCAGAGGTTAAGACTGTCCTTGCAGCTTTCACATATCCACTTCTCGCCGCCCTCTATGTAGACCTTGTAGAGTGGCCCGTACTGTCCGCAGAGCTCGCAGATTCCATAAACCTCTGTTTCTTCCGTCAGCTCCTCTTCATTCTCACTGTTATAGGTGTTGAGTGCAGCTAAAAGGTCGGCGGCAGTGACGAAGCCTATTGGCTTTCCAAGGCGCGTGACGAGGAGCCTTCTAATCCCTTTGTCCATCATTTTGTCGATAGCGTCACTAATGTCGTAGTCATCCTCTATTGTAACTGGTTTTTTGGTCATGACTTCTTTGACTTTGACGCTTTTGGGATCCCTGCCCTTGGCAACGACCTTGTCGAGGATGTCCCTGTCCGTTATGATCCCGACTATTTCATCCTTATCAACGACCACGGCACTTCCAACTTTGTTCTTTGATAGAATCCTAGCAACCCTGTGTACGCTGTCGTTGGGTTTTACGATGACTGCCTTCCTCTTAACCACTTGTCCCACGGCTATCCTTGACGCCATTTTACCACCTCGTCAACGGGGGTAAGAGGAGAGCCTTAAAAAACTTTCCTCATTCCCTTCTTTTCAGGAGGTAGTATGCGATGACAAACGTTATTATGAAGGCTAAAACTGCCATCAGAACAGGTTCCAACCCCTGAGGGCTGTTGAATGAAACTGAGGAGGTTCCAACATGAGATGTTGTTGTCTTTGCTCCGGGGATGGCTTTACTGCCGGTAGTTGTATTCGGTGCGACCATCAACCGGAAAAGTGAGGATGTGGTTGTGTTCGAGACATAAGAAGCTGTGTAGCTGAGGTTGGATCCTTCATTCACTCCGGGCGTTTTCAGGATGGCAGTTGATGTTTTGTAAACAATCAGTGAAACAACACCCGCCAATCCCAGGCTGATGACGTGAAGCTTCTCAAATGAAAACGTCTTTTTGTGTACTTTTTGAATACTCTTCCTTGGTAAAAGGAGAATCGGCCTGTTTGAAGCCCTGTAGAGTTTCACTTCCTGCAGGCGTTTGCCGTACTTCTTTCCTGCTATCTCAACAAGTCCCACACGCATCATCTTGTCTATGTGGTATGAGACCGTTGATATGGGCAGGTTAAGTTCCTTGGCAATTTCGCTGATTGACATTGGGGTTTCTTCTATCAGGTGGAGGATCGCTATAGCCTTTTCGTTCATTAGAATTTGAGCGAGTTCCTTTGCCCTCTCATCGTTAATATCTATGGTCTCGTAGCCCAAAACCTCCACCTAACGGCTTTATGTAGGGCGGGTATTAAAACTTTTCACAACTTCGAATCCGATTGAAGTGATCAGAAAAGCCTAAGGAAAAGGAAAGGGGTCAAATTCACGGCTTCTCGAGAACGATCTCAATGGTTGAAGTGTTGGCGGTCCTGCCGTCGGCAGTCGGAAGCTCCTCGGTGCCGATCCTGATCTCCTTGACCCTGACCTCTGGAAGGAACCTGTTCCTGACGATCTCGGCGACGTCAACGGCCCTGCTGATGGCCCTACCGCGCGCCTTAACGCTGACTTCTTTGGCCCCCTCGTTGAACTGGGTTATAACGGCCAGGACGTAGTTCATAACCGGCTTCTTTCCGATGTAGACAACATGCTCCTCTGCCATCTTTGGCACCTCCGGAAGTTTTGTCGTTAGCGTATCGTGGAGTTTCGGTTAAATACTTTTCGGTATTTTCGAGCCGGCATACCTCATTTTCTCAACCTCTGTGGGGAAATCGGGCCTCTTCCATTATTCCTGCATCTTCTTGTTAAGCAAAAGGTTTTAAGGCTTTTAAATTGCCATGTATCTGGTGATATCATGCCAGTTCACCCTATCGATTATAGGTATGGTAGCGAGGATATGAGACGTATATGGGATGAGGAGAATAAACTTCAGAGGCTCCTTGATGTAGAGGCTGCACTGGCTAGGGCGCACGCGAAACTTGGAAACATTCCTGAAGAGAGTGCTCGTGTGATTTCTGAAAGGGCCAACACAAATTGGGTAAAGCCCAGGCGGGTGAAGGAGATCGAGGCTGAGATAGGTCACGACATAATGGCCGTCGTTAAGGCCCTGAGTGAGGCCTGTGGTGAACATGGGAAGTACGTGCACCTTGGGGCCACGTCGAATGATATAATAGATACCGCCAACGCTCTCCTCATAAAGGAAAGTCTCATGATTATTGAGAGCTATCTAAAAGAACTCCGCGACGTTCTGATTAGGCTGGCGGAGAAACATAAGTACACCGTCTGCATTGGCAGAACTCATGGACAGCATGCGGTTCCTACAACATACGGCATGAAGTTTGCTCTATGGTTGGATGAAGTCCAAAGGCACCTCGAGAGGCTCGAAGAAATCAAGAAGCGAGTTCTAGTGGGGAAGATGAGGGGGGCAGTTGGAACTGCTGCCTCTTTCGGTGAGAAAGCCCTTGAGATTGAG
Source organism: Thermococcus sp. (assembly GCA_027074805.1). Taxonomy (GTDB): domain Archaea; phylum Methanobacteriota_B; class Thermococci; order Thermococcales; family Thermococcaceae; genus Thermococcus. Next base: position 4,912 of record JALTCK010000122.1, read on the forward strand.
AGGCTTGTCATGAAGGACCTCGGCCTTAGACCGGCCTTAATCACGAACCAGCTCGTTCCAAGGGATCTCTACGCGGAGCTCATGATGTTTCTTGCTTTAGTTGCCTCAACGCTTGACAAAATAGGCCTTGAGATTAGGAACCTCCAGAGGACAGAAATTCTTGAGGTGAGCGAGCCTTTTGGGGAGAAACAGGTGGGCTCTTCGACGATGCCCCACAAGAGAAACCCGATAAGGACGGAAAAAGTCTGTGGACTGGCGAGGATTCTTTACTCCAACGTCATCCCAGCGCTCCTAAACAATCCGCTCTGGCACGAGAGAGACCTTACAAACTCCTCCGTTGAGCGCGTTATCCTTCCCGAGAGTTTCATTCTCCTCGATGAGATGCTCCGTGTCACTATTGGAGTCCTCAAAGGCCTGGAGTTTTTCTCCGGGAACATAGAGAAGAACCTCTATCTTACCAAGAACCTTATAATGGCTGAACCGTTGATGTTAAAGCTCACGGAGAAGGGTATGGGAAGGCAAGAAGCACATGAGTTTGTCAGAAAACTGGCAATGAAAGCCTTCCAAGAGGGAAGAGACTTCCTTGAGGTTGTCAAAGAGAGCAATGAAATGAGGAACTATCTGAGTGAGTCCGAGTTAACTTTGTTGAAGCCTAAAAACTATATTGGAATCTCGCCAAAGCTTGTGGATATAGTTCTTGAGAAGGTTCGGGGGCAGTGAACTCTCCCTTTTTCTATTTGTCGGGTAGTATGTCTCCATTTTGTATTTAGAGCTTTTGTGACCCCGTATTGTATTTTAGGGTGTTCTAATTTTGGTGAGGATTTATCTCTCAATTTTTTCTGAGTGTGTTGACTTAGACTAATAG
>JALTCK010000123.1 GCA_027074805.1 Thermococcus sp.
GTTCGATTAAGACCATAATAGCCCATATGCTGTTTATCATAGAGTATTCCACCAAAATATTCAAGCCTAATAACATAGTTAGGGTCCAATTGTACCACCGATTCCGGGTCAAGTAAAACCTTTTCCATACCTCCACACCCCCAAATATGTATTAAAAAGATAAAGGAAGGCCAATAAACCATAATGTCAAAGTGGTAATTTGCCCCAAAGTCCCCATATGGTCCACTGGGTCTTCTTGCTTTTCAGGGGAACTATCTTCGGCTTCTCAAACGGTATTGCCTTCATGGGAACCACCTCAAAATAAATTGAAGATAAACTCATATTTAAGTTTTACGCTTTATTATAGCATGACCATTTTTTTTCAATACGTCACAAAAGAGATTACTCAAAAAGTATTTGACCAACCACACGCTAGATTAAAAACGTAGAAAAGGAAAACAATCTCAGAGAGTAATTCCAAAAGCTCACACGAACATGCTCTTCAGCACGTCGGCACAGCCGCACTTCCTCTCTTCAGGAATGCGCGGAATGGCCTTCTTGAGCAGCTCCTGGACCTTGTAGTTGTTCTCGGCCATGACCTTGAGAACTTCCTGGGCATCGACCGGCTTGTCGGCCCAGACGTCGTAGTCGGTAACCGTTGCGATGTTCGCGTAGCACATTCCGAGCTCGCGCGCGAGGTTTATCTCCGGGACGAGGGTCATTCCGATGATGTGGGCGTACTGTCTGAACATGAAGCTCTCGGCACGAGTTGAAAAGCGTGGCCCTTCAATGCAGACATATGTACCCTTCTCGTGGACGGGGAAGCCCAGTTCCTTGGCAGTTTCGTAGAATATCCTCCTCATCTCGGGGCAGAAGGGGTCAGCCATGCTCACGTGGGCCACTTTGGGGCCGTTGTAGAAGGTGTACTCCCTCTTCTTCGTGAAGTCGATGAACTGGTCGGTTATGACAATGTCGCCCGGCTTGTACTCCTCGCGGAGCGAGCCAACCGCTGTAACGCCGATGACGCGCTCAACGCCAAGCTCGTGGAGCGCCCAGATGTTTGCCCTGTAGGGAACCTCGTGCGGCGGGAACTCGTGGTTCTTCCCGTGCCTCGGAATGAAGGCAACCTCAACGCCCCCGATTTCGCCTATTTCCACTGGAGCGGACGGCCTGCCATATGGGGTGTGAACCTTCACAGTCTCCTTGGGCTCGAAGACGCCGTAAACCCCAGAACCGCCGATGATACCGATCTTCACCATAGACATCACCCTGTAAAAATACCGCCCGAGTTATTTAAGGGTTGCCTTTCCAGTGGAAAGCGGGCTCCGAAAATTTAATAACCTTTTGAAACTAAACGTTGTGGGGGTGAGAGCGTGGAGAACGGAAAACCCGTCAAGCTGATACTGCCCGAGGTTAAGAATCCGATCCTCATAGAGGGCTACCCCGGAGTGGGACTCGTGGGGCATATAGCGGCCAACTTCCTAGTGAGAGAGCTCGGCATGGAAATGATAGGCTACGTGGAGAGCCCCTTCATTCCGCCGATGGCCCTCATACTGGAGGGAAAGCCGAACCCACCGCTGCGTTTCTACGGAAAGGACAACGTGATAGTGGCGGTGGCGGACATCTACGTTCCCCCGACGCTCGTGAACGAAATAGCCAGGGAGCTCGTGAACTACCTCAAGGAGATGAACGCCGGGAAGGTCGTCTCGATGGGGGGAATCGGGATAGGCTTCTTCAAGGAGCAGATGGACGTCTGGGGCGTCGGGGCGAGGGAGGAGCTCAACAAAGAGCTCGAGGAGAACGGGGTCAAGTTACTCCAGTACGGCTCGATAATGGGGATGAGCGGGAAGCTCCTCTGGGAGGCCAGTAGGGAGGACCTTGATGCCTATGTCATCCTAGGAGAGACCTTCGGGGACAGACCAGACCCGAGGGCGGCCGCCAATGTTATTGAGGCCTTGAAAAAGCTCGTCCCACTGGAGGTCTCTACGGAACCCCTCCTCCAGGAGGCCAGGGCCATAGAAGAGCAACTCCGGAGGATGCACGAGCAGATGGAGCAGGCGAGAAGGAAGGCGGAAAAGCAGTACGAGAGCATATACCTGTGAGGTGAGAGCATGGAGGCCATAGTTCTGGCGGGACTGGCCAGGCGCGTTCTGGATGAGCTCATGAGAAGCCCTTACAGGACCATAGAGCTCAGGAGTGCAAGGAACGTCTTGGCCATCGATGAGGCCCTCCAGAGGGCCATGAGGCTCTTCCTTACTTACGACCCCTCCAGTGACGTCGATATCGGGACCGAGGGACTTCTGGCAGAGCTCCTGGGGGCGGAGAAGCTCGAAACAAGGATACCCTGGGAAGAAAGCGATGAAAGGGAAGTGACAGTCTGCAGGGCCAAGGTTCGTCTTGTAGGCCTGGGAAGGGTCGTTGAGGTAGAGAGGGGGAAGGAAATAACCATTGTGAAAGTTAGGGAGCTCCTGCCCCACGAAATGGGGATGAGCTAAAAGAGCGTTGTCTGCCTCCCCCAGCCTCTTTTTTCCCTCTTAGGAGGCTTTATAGCCCTGAACTCGAGACCCTCTTTCTCAAGGAGCTTCTTGGCACCCCCGGTTATTGATGGGGCAACCAGGATTCCACGAACGTTCTCGTTCTCTTTCCTGAGGGCCTCCACATACCTTTTGAGCTGGCTCACCGCATGGAGGTCCGCCTTGCGCCTCTTGAGCTCAACGACGACGAGGTTTCCACCCGAGTCCCTGCCGAGGAGGTCGACTATCCCCCTCCCAATGTCCTTCTCCTTCGCCAAGGCCCTGAAGCCGGGCTCTATCATCTCGGGGTTGTTGAATAGCATCTCCAGCATCTCGGCCTCGCTGCCAGTCAAAGCCAGGGCCTCGTAATCCTCGGCCCTGAAAATCGCCGCCATATAGACGTCTTCGAGCTCAACCTCGAGAATTTCCCGGGGCTTTTTCCTGAGGGAGCGCACCACCACGGAATCGTCCTCCACGTGAAAGCTTATGAAGCTCCCGGGAGGTTGCCAGTTCACAGGCTCTCGTTTTTCCTTTTGGTGAACGAGAAAGGTTCCGTCAGGCTTTATCATAACGACCCGGTCACCGGAGCCGAGCTCGCTCTTGGCCCGTCCATCATAGTGGACCTTACAGCGGGCAAAGATAACTACAAGGGAGTGGGTGATTAGGCCCTCTTCCAGGAGCTCGAGGAGTTCGCCGCGTGAGGGGTTGAGTACGGATTTTACCTTTGACATGAAAGTGGTAAGAAACGGGGGGTTAAAAATCTAACTCAGTCCTCGACGCCCTTTTCGGTTATGCGGAATATGGCCTCCCCCTCAGGGAGGTGCGGGCTGTCTATGAGCCTAGCAACCCTCTTACCTGCCTTGCCCTTCCGGAGGTAGATCCTGAGGGTTGCGCTGTGCGCTAAGATATGGCCGCCCACCGGCCTAGTTGGGTCGCCGAAGAAGGCATCTGGCTTGGCCTGAACCTGGTTGGTGACAAAGACTGCAATGTCGTAGAGGTCCGCTATCCTATGAAGATCGGCGAGATGCTTGGCAAGCTTCTGCTGTCTCTCCGCCAGCGTTCCCCTGCCCACGTACTCGCTTCTGAAGTGAGCCATGAGGGAATCCACAATGAGCAACTTTACCGGCCTCTCGCTCTCGGCCTTCTCTTTAATTATCTCCTCCGCCTTTTCAATCAGGAGCATTTGGTGATTGCTGTTGAAAGCCCGGGCAACGTAGATGTTCTGTAGGACCTGTTCAGGGTCAAGGCCCCTCGCCTCGGCTATCTGCCTTACCCTCTCAGGCCTGAAGGTATTTTCAGTATCTATCCAGATAACGGAGCCTCCGAGCCCGCCCTCCTCCGGCGGCAGCTGCACCATGACAGCAAGAGTATGGGCAAGCTGGGTCTTTCCACTGCCGAACTCACCGAAGACCTCAGTTATGGCCTGGGTTTCAACTCCGCCACCGATTAGCTTGTCGAGGCTCTTGCTTCCAGTGGAAATCTTGCCCACCGTTCTCCTCCGCTCCATGTACTCATCAGCGCGCATGAAGGTCCCAATGTTGGCCGCCTCTCTGGCCGCCTGGATTATCTTTAAAGCGGCCCCCTCGCTTATGCCTGCTATCTCCTTGAGCTCCATTGGGGAGGCAACCGCTATGGCCTCTATGCTGTCATATCCGGCCTCTCTAAGCTTTTCAGCAGTTGCAGGACCAACACCAGGCAAATCTTCCAGAGTCTTGATTTCCCCCCCCTTCTTTTTCTTGGTTGAACTTGAGGATGATTCCTCGATGATATCGAGCTCTTCAAACTCGTCGAGCTCCTTTATTTCATTCCCGACATTCTTTTTCTTTGGCATCTCACTCACCCCAATACCTTCTGAGTTGGTAAAATACCAACCGTTAAATACTTTACCCAGCTAACCTCCAAGCCTTTTGCTGGCCCTCACCACCACGAGCTTGGCGCCTTCCGGTATCTTCCCCTCAAGGGGAGGACTCAACACGGGGCCATCTTTATAATAACCGAGGAGGAAGTAGCCCTTCTTATCACGGAGCTTCTGAAGGGCCTTCAGATACGAGAGACCCCAGACTTCCCTCCCATCCATGACCGCTATGTCGTAGCTACCGAGGGCGGTAGTCAGATCGTCTATAACATCAACCACCTCCGGCTCGAAAATGGAGCTCGCCAGAAGCCTGCCGGCTAAACTCCTGCTAACTATCACCCTATCCGCTCCCGCCTGCTTCAGGAGCTCGGAGCTCTCTTCACTCAAAACTTCCACGAGAACCTTGGCCTTCGATACTCTCTTCACCATGAGCGTCGTGAAGACGGCCTTGGAGTCGTCCTCGAGAGCCAGAACAACATAAGAGGCTCCCCTCACGTGAGCCCGTTCAAGAGTCTCGGGATTTGTCGGGTCACCAATGAGGACCTCCACCTCCTCTGGAAGTTCAACCTGCCTTCTCTCTTCCTCGTTTGGAAACACAACCACTATCGGCTTCATCTCGGCCTCCCCAGACATTATCGCGCTCAAGAGCTCCCGCACAAAGCTCGGTATGCTACTCCCCTGCCCGATAACCACGTAGTGACCGGAGTACTTAACCTTCTGCATCCCCAACATCCTCCTAAGGGTTGATGAAATGAACGATTCAGCTATGATTGAAACGAGGGCCGTGAAGGTGGAAATTCCAGCAACAGCCGCAACCATTGCCACGGCCCTCCCCGCAGCAGTCTGGGGCGTCACATCACCGTAGCCGATTGTGGCCATCGTGATGACTGCCCAATAAAAGGCAGTATAAAAGTCAACTTTCTCAAAATACCAGAAAAGGGCTGCAAATGTGAGCGCCAGCCCCGCAACTGCCCCAGTTATGAGGAGGAGCCGGTTCCTGCCCACCTTGAGCTTCACCTTCAAAAGCCTGAACACTATGGTGCTCGGAAGCATGTAGAGTGTTGTGACGAGAGACGTTAAAAATTTATAGCATGGCTTAATGAACAATCATGTCCACGGTTACACAGATGTTCCAGTGGAAATATAACTCCATTTCGATGAACATCGAAACGGAACCCCCAGAGTTTTGTTTCCACTGGAGACCTTTCTGGTGGTCTGCGGAAACTCTGCTTTCTAAACCCCCTCTAAAAACCCTCTAGAAATGCTCTGTAGACTGCCTCTGGAGCTCTTCTGGAGTTGAAATGACTGAGCTTTTTTTACTGAACCTCTGTTCTTTAACTTTTTAAAGTCTTGAAGATTTTCTGAATATTGTTCATGAAAAAGTTTAAATAGCATTAGTTGCACTAACTGTGGGAGATTCTATTTT
>JALTCK010000124.1 GCA_027074805.1 Thermococcus sp.
GTGTATATGTTGAGCTCGTCGTCCACCACGAACGCCCTGGTGCTCCCATCGGGCCGAATTATCTGAACCAGCCTCTTGAAGTGCAGTTTCTGCGTCGCAGGTTCCACCTCGCGCCAGTCCGTTATGACCAACCGCTCATCACCCTTCCGCTCGTCCCACACTATCGGGCCGTCTCTTCCACCGTAGAACCAGCAGGGGAAGTCGGCGATGAAAATTCCGCCCGGTTTCAGGGCACGTTTTACAGAATTAAACAATTCTTGAATTGCAGAATCATCGAAATACATGATGGAGGAGAAGAACATCGTCACGGCGTCGAACTCTTTCCTAAAGTCAATCTCAAGCGCATTGCCCTGGACGAACTCAACTTTCAACACCTCTTGTTCGGCTTTCTTCCTCGCGATGGCGAGCATCTCCCCGTGGAGGTCGAGACCAACCACGCCATAACCGCGCCTCGCCAGTTCGAGCGTTGGGATTCCCGTCCCGCAGGCGAGGTCGAGAACCCGCTCAACTTCCTTCTCCGCATCTCTTCTGAAGATTTCTTCGACGAAGTCAATCTCCTCCCCAATCCGCTCGGCCCTCCTCCTGTAAATCGCGTCGTAGTACTCAGCAAGAGAGGTATAAAGCTCGTGCATGGTACCACCAAAAAATGAAGTGAGCTTCAGGTTTAAAACCCTACTCCCAGCTCCCGGAAGGCCTCGATTAAAGTGCTATTTTCCCCAGGCGTTCTCACCGAGAAGCGGACGTATTCGTGCAGCCCAAAGCTATCACAGCTCCTCACGAGGATTCCCCGTTCTTTCATCGCTTTGACGAACTCCCCTGCGTTCCCAACGCGCTTGATGAAGAAGTTGGCGTCGCTTTTGACATTCAAAGCCCTCTCAAGCCTCTCCTTCTCACGCCAGATGGAGGGCATCGTCCTTCTCAGGTGCTCGAAGCCATCCTTGAGGAGAAACTCAAGAAAGGCAACCCCCGTGGAGCCGATACTCCAGGGCATTCTAACACTCCTAAACGCCTCTGAAAAGCCCAAGACGTAGCCCACCCTTATCCCCGGCAGGCCGTAGCTTTTGGTAAAAGTCCTGAGCTTTACGATGTTCTCTCCCTCTGGGCTTTTCGCCCCCCTAACGAAGTCGATGAAAGCCTCGTCAATGACAAGAAGGGCTTTTTTGTTCTCAACAGCATCGAGGAGGGGCTTGAGCTCCCTAACCCTATAAAACCTCCCGTCGGGGTTGTTGGGGTTGCAGAAGAAGACCACCGAATCTCGCTCAACGAGTTCGGCCAGCTTCTCGGGCTCGTTTGGGCCTTTGACGATGCTGGCCCCGAAGATGCGCGCGACCCTCTCGTACTCGCCGTAGGTGTGGCGGGGGATTATGGCCTTTCGCCCCCTAAGGGCGAGAATTCCGATGAGGTAGAGCGCCTCCGTAATGCCGGCCGTTACCGTAAGGGATTCACCGACCAGCCCGGCGAGTTCCCGCTCAAGCTCCCTATAGTAGGGATAGCGGCCGCTGATTTCCTTCGCCCTCTCGAACATCTCGTCGAGCCACTCCGGGGGATAGGGGTTGAGCGATGCCGAGAAGTCAAGCAGGCCCTCTTCCCTGCTTCCGCCGTGGTAAGTTGAGAACTTTACCGGTTCAAGCATGGACACACCCCCGTTACGAGCAGTAGGGATACGATGATCA
>JALTCK010000125.1 GCA_027074805.1 Thermococcus sp.
ACTTGGTTATTTCCGGATGTCTCGTTGGGTCGAAGCGAGGGTCGAAGGCGTAGAGGACTTTATCGAGGTCGCGGAACCTCTCCAGGAGCTTCTTCGCCTGGTCGAACATGGCGATACTCCTAAAGCGGAAGCGGAGCTCCCTCTTGAGCTCATCCTCAGCACAGCGCTCACAGATGTACTCGCTGTGGTACTTAACGCGGTTCCCCTCGGTGAGGACGGTTATCTTCCCCTCCATGAGGCAGAGCCGGCAGAGCTCGGCCCTCTCAACGCGCTTGTTCTGGAGCCTTCGCCTGAAGTAATCCTCCCACTTGTCGGCGTTGACAAGCACTATCCGGGCCTGGCGGAGGAGCTTCTCCATCTCCTTCGGGTTCCTGTACTGGCTTCCCTCGAGGACTTTAAAAAGTCGATCCTCTCTCATTATGAAGCGGTAAACTGCATCTGACTTGAGGTTCTTTATCTGGATTAGCTTCTCAGGCTCACTTTGGATAAAAAAAGCCTCAAGCTCGTTTTTCTTTCTCCCAGGCCTGATAACGAAGAGCATTTTTACCCCTCTCTAGGCTCAGGGCCTGATAAAACTACTGTTAACTATCCAATTTTCCTTGAAGGTGTCTATGATGAGCGTTGCTTCAATTCTCTCAAGATTCCTTCCAAACAACTTCTTCAGCCGTCCTGCGAAGTCCTTGACCTCATTGGTATTACGAAAGGATGCTTTTATCAATATCTGCCTCTCACCGCTGCGCCGGTAGAGGGACTCAACATTCTCGAACTTTGAGAGCTCCCTCAAAATCCTGTCAATGGAACGGTCATCTATGGCGAGTTTAAGCTCAAAAAAGGCCTGAACATACTCATCAAGAAAAGCTGGGTCTACAACGGCCGAATAACCTTTGATAGCACCAAGCTTCTCTAGTTTTGTGAGACGGTTCTTCACGCTGGCAGGGGAGAGACCCACGCGCTTTCCAAGCTCGGTGAGCGTTATCCTTCCCTCCTTCCGGAGGATTTTCAATATCTCTCTGTCCCTCTCATCTATACCTGGCATGATACCACCAGCTCAAAAGAAGAAAGGCTCAGCGGGTAATCTTTATCTCCCGCATTAACTCAAGGGGTTCGGGGTGTTTCTCAAAGTAATCCCTCACAGGCTTTAGGAGTCTAATGAGGTATTCTGCCACTGCGTTCTTGAGGTCGAGCGGGTGGAGCTTTCCTTCCGCGAAGTCCCTCTTGAGCTCTTTGAATGTGGTGTAGGTCACGTCTCCGCCGAACTTGGCCGGCCTGTGGATGGTGAACTCGGTCGGCTCCTCACGGAAGATTATGTTTTCGGCCCAGTCAAGAACAGGGTTGTATTCCACCTCCCTTGCAGGACAGAACGCCTTCCTGAGTTTCTGTCGTATCTCTTCCGGGCTGTCGTGGATGAAGACCGCTGAGTATGGCTTGCTCTTGCTCATCTTCATCTGAGTCTTCAGTTCTTTGAACTGCTCCTCGCTCTCTATCGGCCAGACCGGTGGCTCCTGGAGGCCGAGGAGGAGGTGGTGGTGCAGAGCGACGGGTTTCAGCTTCTCGCCGTTCCATTCGAGGGCATGGTACTTGAGCTTCTGTGCAACCTCTATGGCAATGACATGGGCCTTTCTCTGATCCATTCCGGCGTGTGCTATCGTGACGCCCTGGTAGAAGATGTCAGCCACCTGCATGGCCGGGTAGATGAGCTTGGCGAAGTCTATGGCCTCACCCATCTGCCTCCCCATGATGGTTATCGAACGCATCATTCTCGCAAGGGTCACGTTCTTGGATATATCAATAACGGTCTGCCAGTAGTCGCCCTTCTCCAGTATCTCGCTGGCCAGAACGAACTCGACCTTATCGGGGTCGCCCCCCATGACCTCAATGCTGACCTTCATTCCCTCCCTGAAATAACTCAGTGCAACCTTCTGGATGGTTTCAAGATCCCCCCCGAGCTTGTCGTTTATCCAGCTGTGCCAGTCGGCAAGAAATACGCGCGTTTTAATGCCTGCCTTCTGTAGATCTGCTATCTTCGCTCCGGCCATCAGTCCGGTTCCAAGATGAATATAACCACTTATCTCAAAGCCTATGTAGTGCTGCATAGGAACACCGATTTCAAGTAGGTGCCTCAAGTTTTCCTCCGTAAGGATCTCCTCAGTCGGCCTTCTCCTGATAAGCTGAACCCTATCTTCTATATCCACTCCTATCACCTGAACCAGAAATGGGAAGAAGCCTTTAAGGGTTTTACTCCCGAGTTTACCTTCAGGTTTTTGTAAATATTCCCTGCCGGTGATAACTTCTTTTGTCATGAACGTTTATGAGTAAGCTTTATAATGAGAATTCTCATATTAGTGGCCGGTGATACCATGAAGAAGGTTGCGATGTTTCTTGCGGCCGTTGTGCTGCTGTCTATTTTTGGAGTCTTTGCAACACCTATGGCCAGCGCTGCAGGCAACAGAAAGCCAGTGATTGCAGTAGACCTTGCCCACGGTGAAAACCCCAAGGGACTCTTGCCGGTGACCTACAAGAACCAGACCCTCACTGCAGGCATGATTGAGACCCTTACTCAGTACACCTTCGTTTACTACGGCGATGCCAAGTATGCCGACCAGTTGGGAATAACCCAGCTTGACACCAAGATAACCTACGAGACCCTTAAAAAGAGCAACGTAAGCATACTCGTTATAGGCCAGCCCACGAGCCCGTTCCTCCCAGAGGAAATAAAGGCCATAAGACAGTGGCTCGAAGAGGGCGGCCATGTTCTATGGATAGCGGGTGATTCCGACTATGGAAACGGCGCCAAGACTCAGCAGTTCGTTGACAGCATTCTTGACCAGCTCAATATGACCAACCTCCGTGTTGACCTCTGTTCCGTTGAGGATGCAGTAAGCAACGCCGGAGGAAAGTCCTACCGTGTCGTGGCTTACGCCGACCCCGACCCGAACACCCCAATGAGGAACATCCTCATCAAAGGATTCGAGCACGGGGGCAAGGTTCTCGAACACGGGCCCGGTGTTGTTGCCTGGGTTGACAACCCCGACGGAACCGGGAAGTGGCACCCACTCATAAAGGCAAGTAAACCTACCAATGCATACACCCTCGTCCACAGCAGCAACAACTCTGACATCGTCGAAAACAACGCCCCGGCAGCTAACGCATACCAGGCCGGCCAGACCGGCGAGTTCCCGATCGTTGCTGCCCAGATCATAAAACTCAAGGACAAGAAGCCTGATGTAATAATTGTTAGTGGAGAGACCCCGATCGGTGGCTATGAACCCATGTGGGCCAGCAAATACTATGATGTCCAACTTGACGGACCAAAGGTCGTTGCCAACATATTCGCCTGGAGCCTTGAAGTCACCAAGAAGGAAGAAACCACTACCACCAGCGGCGGTGGAGGAATCTGTGGACCGGCCCTCATAGTTGGACTGGCTGCATTACCACTCCTCCTCAGGAGGAGGAAGTGACCCCCTTTCCTTTTGTTTTATAGTTGAACCACAGGATTTTTTAAAGAGTCCTTTCAAATCTCTTGGAGGGATCCCAAATGAAGAAGGCAATGGCCTTGCTTGTCATTCTTGTGCTTGGATTTAGTGTAGTTGCCAGCGGCTGCATTAGTGGCGGAGGTGGCGGAGGAACCACCACAAGCACCAGTACCCAAAAAGGCATAACCCTTGTAATCGTTACCAGACACGATGCAACGATACAGTACAAGGTCAAGCAGCTCTTCCTCAAGAGTGAGATTGCGAAGCAGTACCACATCACGAACATAAAGTTTATAGGCGTTCCAGAGGCCCTGTGGCCCCAGTACATAAAGCAGGGTGCAGATGTTGGCTGGGGTGGTGGTCCGACCCTCTTTGACGATATGTACAAGATGGGCTACCTGCAGCCGATAACCGACCAGAAAATTCTGAATCTCCTTGGAACCAAAATCCCGGAGAGCCTCGCAGGAATGCCCATGGTCAGGAAGGACCAGAACGGGAAGGTTTACTGGATAGCAGCTGCACTCTCATCCTTCGGTTTCACCGTTAACAAGCAGGTTCTCAAGAAGTGGAACCTCCCGTTCCCGAAGAAGTGGGAGGACATAGCAACTCCGGACTGGGCAGTTAACCCGCCCCAGTACGGAATAGCCGACCCAACGAGGAGCACCTCAAACACCAGGATATACCAGATCATACTCCAGACCTTCGGATGGGAGAACGGATGGAAGATCATGACCATAATAGCGGCCAATTCAAAGATATACGAGGCCAGTGACGCCGTCAGAGATGCCGTCATCAACGGAGAGATTGCCGCTGGAAACACCATAGACTTCTACGGATACACTGCCATGAAGCAGAACCCGAACTGTGTTTACGTTATCCCTGAGGGAGAGAGCATCATCAACGGCGACCCGATTGCCCTTCTAAAGTACACTAAACACCCGGAGGCAGCCCAGGCCTTCATTTACTGGGTCCTTACAGAGGGACAGGCAGTCTGGATGAGCCCGGACATCAACAGGCTTCCGATATGGGGCGGCATATTCAACGAGACCATAACCCAGCCCTATGCCAACGTGCTCTTCAACGGAAAGTTCGTCGGCAAAACTTATGGCCAGGCCAGGCCAGCTCTCTTGAAGGCCTATGAGATAGCCCTGAGCAGCAAGGGAATACCCTTCGACGACAACAAAGCTCTCAAGACTGTTAATTCACTCCAGTACTACTTCAAAGCAACTCTCATAGATGCAAACGGCCCACTCCACCAAGCCTGGACATCCATAGTGAATGCCTATAAGGAGGGCAAGATTACGAAGGATCAGTTCAACAGACTCAAGGACGAACTGACCGCACCAATACAGTTTAAGGACCCACTGAGTGGCCAGACGGTAACGTTTACTGAGCAATACGCCGAGAAGATAAACGACAAGATAGCAACTGACGCTGCATTCCAGAGCCAGATGATGCAGGAGTGGAGACAGGCCGCAGAGAACAAGTACAACAAGGTTCTTCAGGACCTTAAAGCCATGACCGGCTGAAGTGTTTCCACCCATCCCTCAATTTTTTCTCTCCTGTTGTCAATTTTTGACAAATCAGCGTCCAGTCCTTTCCTGAGCCTGCGGGAAGATTAAGGAGGTTGAATTTTTAGAAGGCACTTCCAGAAACCTTTAAAACTGCATGGACAAAACCCACTAGGCATAATGTAGGAGGGCAATGAAAAATCGTGAGAGGAGGTTGATACCATGGGTGCCAGCAAGTGGAGTGAGCGGATCTTTGGAACACCACTTCCCGACTCAGTCGTGATAGGCTCCTTTCTGTTTCCTCTGTTGTATCTGATAGCCTTTTTGATAATCCCCGTGCTGGTAATGCTCGCGAACGCTTTCGTTTACAATGGGCGGCCATCGTTGTTCTGGTTCAAGAGTATCTTCCAGTCCAGCTACTACTTCAGCCCCCTGCATCCTCAGGGCTCTTTCATGACAACCATCGAGTGGGGAGGAAAAACTGTCTACTATTTCTCGGGACTTGACTTCGGTGTCGTCGTCAACTCAATCATAGTTTCCATAAGCGTCATGATTCTGACAACGATACTTGGTGTGACCTTCGCCTTCG
>JALTCK010000126.1 GCA_027074805.1 Thermococcus sp.
GACATGTTGAGCAGTTCCTCGAAGGTGTAACCCCTGTACTTAAACTCCTTCTTTCTCGCCATCTTCATCACTTCCTCCTACCAGTTCTTCTCGCGGCTATGTGACCGACCTTCCTTCCGGGCGGGGCGCGCCTCGAAACGGTTGAAGGTCTTCCGATGTGGTGCTCCTTACCACCGTGCGGGTGGTTGACGGCGTTCATCTTGACACCCCTCGGCTTCGGCCAGAACCTGTTCCTTGCCTTGGCGATGTAGTAGGCCTTACCTGCCTTGACAATAGGCTTCTCGAGCCTACCGCCTCCGGCAACAACACCGATGGTGGCCCTGCAGGTCGGCTTGAACTGCTTGAGTTCACCGCTCGGGAGCTGGACTATGACCTTGTCCTTCTCCCTGCTGACGACGAGCGCGTAGGCACCGCCCGCTCTGACGTACTTTCCTCCATCACCTGGAACTCCCTCGATGTCGTAGACGTAGCTCCCCTCAGGTATCATTGCCAGCGGGAGGGTGTTACCAATCTTGATCGGGGCGTTCGGTCCTATCGCTATCTCCTCGCCGACGAGTATTCCCTCAGGAACTATGATGAGCTTCTCCATACCGTTCTCGAACTTGACGCGAGCGACTGGAGCGGTTCTTCCCGGGTCGTGGAGTATCTCAACGACCTTTCCAACCAAGGTCTTCTCCTTGGTAAGGTTGAGAGGAACGTATCTAACCGCACCCCTGTACCTGTGGGAAGGGGCCCTAAAGGTCGTGGTTCCCTTACCTCTCCTCTGCTGAATCAGACTCTTTCCCATCTCACCTCACCTCAGAACAATCCTATCCTGGCAGCAACCTCACTCGCGCTGTACTCGGGCTTGAGCTTTACGTAGGCCTTCTTCTCTCCCCTCATGGTTATGAGGACGTTGACCTTCTCGACCTTGACGTCGAACATCGCTTCCACGGCCCTCTTGATGTCCTGCTTGTTGGCCCTCTTGTCCACTATGAAGGTGAGCTTGTTCTCATTCTCTATCATCGCCACGGCCTTTTCCGTGACGACCGGCTTGACAATAACCTTGTAGGGGTCCATCTCTCATCACCCATAAATCTCCCTAAGCCTCTCTATGGCACCCTTCGTCCAGATGGTAAGCCTTCCTGGGTGGGTACCCGGAGCGAGCAGCTCAACGCCGAGGTTGTCAACCGTTATCACGTCAACACCCGGGTGGTTCCTCGCGCCCTGTACGATACCCTCGTTCTTCGCAACAACCACAAGTGGCCCCTTAGCCTTCTTGTAGCGCCTTCCGCGCATCTTGCCCTTACCGGCCCGGATCTTGGTGTTCCTCTTTGCCCTCTCGATGTCGTCCCAGACGCCGAGCTTCTTGAATATCTCCCTGGTCTGGGCGGTCTTGAAGACCTTCTCAAGGTCGTCGGTAACTACAATCGGAACCTGCGGGACGTTGTCAACGACGTGGCCCCTCGCTCTAACGAGGTCGTAGTTGGCGGTGGCGGCGATGGCGCTCATTATAGCGAGCCTGCGCTCCTTCTTGTTGAGATCCTCCCAGATTATCTTCTCAACCTTGGGCGGGTGGGTTCTCCTTCCACCCCTCGCGAAGGGAACGAAGGCGGCAAACCTCGGGGAGGTCTTTATCCTCTCAACCCTCGCCATGCCGTGGC
>JALTCK010000127.1 GCA_027074805.1 Thermococcus sp.
GAACGAGAGAGAGCACCACAGGCTTTTAGCGGAGCTGATAGCGAAGTACAAGGAGTAATCACTCCAGGATCCTGAGGAGGTAGTTCCACTCTTCTTTTCCCCAAACCTCTTTCGTCGTTATTACGACGAGGCTCCCGTTTGAGAGGTAGGCCAGGTCCTTAAGGGTTGAGAGGAGCTTAAGCACGCTTTTGAAGTCGTTGTAGAGCTTTAGGAACTCAGGGGTTTCGAGAACAACCACCCCGTGCTTCCCCATCTTCCTTGCTTCTCTGAAATACTGCGAGGAAATCTGGGTTATCCTGTAAAGGGACGTCGGTGAAATAGTTTTGCTCCCCTCCACCGTGCTGATCCTGTAGCATATCCACCCATCAACGGGTTCCATTGTCCGGAGGAATGCGAGCACGGGGTAGTCCGTCAGGGATTCACTCATGCCCCTAAACTCCTCCGGTGTCGTTACGATGACCCCACGTGAGAGGGACAGCCTTGCTGGCCCCCCGTTCCCAAACCTGCCGGAATCGAGAAACCTCTCGCTGTATATCAGTTCGTAGTAGGCGTAAGCCATGAATGCCGCGATACCGGAGGAGATGTACACGGCCTGCTCCTCATTTATGAAGCCGTTAGAATAAACGAGTGGATACAGCATGCTCATCACACCCGCAAGAAAAATCGCGATGCCAAAGAGCTGTGCCCTCGATTTGTAATACGAGGACAGAATCTCCACCAAGACGGCACCACCTATCGCAAGCAGGGTCCCGGAAACGACGTAAGTTCCGCCCGGGCTTACCTTTGCTATGCTTTCGATTAAACCGTACGCCAATGGAATGCTGGGCAAGGAGTAGTAGACCATCCGGGGGATCGAAACTTCCGTTTCCTCGGTGATGAGGTGGAGTATCCCCAAAAGCGTCAGGGCGGTTGCGGCCCCCATGAGCAGGGGATTGATATCCACCCCGATACTCGAGGAAATGTTGGCTGGAAGGGTTGCACTCGCCAGCCATCCCAAAGAAAGGTAGAGGGCGGACTTCCTGTGTCCCCTGAAGTAAGCCGCCAGAAAAGCAAACCCCATAGCGGTTTTAACCGCTAATGTCAACAGAAGGATGGTACCTTCCATAGTATATCCCTTCTCCCTTTATCTTACGGCACCAGAAGTTATAAACGTTTTCAAGTTATACCGGAATAGAGACTTTGAGATGTAACAAGAAGTTAAAAACGGATGAGAGCGGCCTTCACGGCCCGACGTTCATCATCTGGCTGTACATGGCCCAGTCGAGGAGGAGTTCATACTCGGCCTTGAGGTTATAGTAGTGGCCCCACTCCATGTCGCTGAGGTAGCGCATGAGCCTCTTCTTCTCCTCGGTGTCAACTATCTTCTCAAGCTCGGCGTAGAACTTCGCCGCTATCTCCTCGGCCTTCATGGCCCAGCGGATGAGTCCTATTATGTCCTCAACGCCGTGGAGCTGCCTCGCGACCGGCTGAAGCTCCGGCCCTATGTGCTCCTTTGGGAAGACGATTTCCTTCCCGGGGAACATGTTGGCGTAGATTTTCCTCAGAAGCTCCTCGTGCTTCTTCTCCTCACCAGCGAGCCACTCTATCTTGTTCTTAAGCTCCTGAATGTCTATCCTCTCGGCGAGGCTCTCATAGAA
>JALTCK010000128.1 GCA_027074805.1 Thermococcus sp.
GCTGAAAAGAGGGGCTACAGGACGGACACGACCGACGGAACCAAAATCCTCTTCAGCGATGGCTGGGTTCTCGTGAGGGCCAGCGGAACGGAGCCGATAATCAGGGTCTTCAGCGAGGCGAAGAGCGAGGATAAAGCTAAAGAATACCTCAAGCTGGGGCTTGAGCTGTTGGATGAGATTATTAAGGCTTAAGGCTCCTTTTTCCACCTTTTCAGTATCTCCGCCGCTTCCTCAACGCTCAGCGGTATCTCCTCCAGTCCGAGCATGTGGAAGAGTCTGACTATCTCCGGGACGTCGAGGTTCGCCCTCTCTATCAGCTCTGGCCTTGAGAAAAGCTCCCGTGGAGTCCCCTCAAAGAGAACTCTCCCGTTCACAACGTAAACCCTGTCCGCCAGGCGGATGAGCCTGAGATCGTGGGTTACAACGACAACCGTCTTTTTCTCGGCCTTCCACCCCCTTATCATCTCCAGAACGAAGTTCCTGTTCTTCAGGTCAAGGTCCCTCGTCGGCTCGTCAAGGAGCAGAACCTCCGGTTCCATACTCGTCACGCAGGCTATCGAGGCCTTCTTTTTCTCCCCTCCGCTCAGACTGTACGGATGTCTGCTGGCCAGATCCTCAATGCTGAGCTTTCTGAGTTCTTCCCGTGCCCGTTTCAGTCCTTCCTCTTTTCCCCACAGATGGACCGGGCCGAAGGCCACATCCTCCAGAACGGTTGCGCTGAAGAGCATGACGTCCGGGCTCTGGAAGAGGAACCCCACCTTTTGTCGGAACTCGTGATCGGTCATAGTTTCCTCAGTTACGGGCCGTCCTTCGAAAATTATCTCTCCTTCAGTCGGCATTAACAGGGCGTCCATGAGCTTAAGGAGGGTCGTTTTGCCAGCTCCGTTAGGACCGACTATTGCGACTGTCTCTCCTCTCTTAATTTCCATGTTGATGTCCTTCAGCGCCCATTCACCCGTCGGATAGCGGTAGGAGACGTTTTTAAGCTCGTAAACCTTCATAACAACCCCCTCGTGAAAGCTACCGTGAGGATGACTATTAGTGCGGTTAATGCAGAGAAGGCGTAGTCTAACCCCTCAAACCTGAACTCCCCGAGCGGTTGGATTTCGTTGACATAACCCCTGGAGAGCATGGAGTAATAAAGTTCCTCACCTAGAGTGTTCGCCTTTATGAACGTCGCCCCTATATGCTTCCCTGCCTCCTTCCAGCTCTCAACCATGCCGAGATCCCCCGCCAGTCTCGCCCGCCTCGCGTGCATTGCATCGAGAAGGAGCTTTGCTAGGAGGAAGATATACCTGTAGGTAAGGGTGGATATCGTTATGACCATGCCCGGAACCTTGAACGATGCCAACGCCGATACTATCTCGTTCCACCTGCTTGTCATCGTGAAAAGTATTGCGTAGGAAACGGAGGTTGCGACCCTCAGCGTGAAGAGAACCGCCCAGCGGATTCCCTCCCATGTTGCTGTAAGACCGAGGATTTTAAACGCACTTTCCCCTGGAATCATGAAAATTGACGGAATGGCAATTATTCCGGTAAATATCGGAATGAATACCCAGACCCTCTTGGTGAACTCTAGGGCGGGAAGCTTTGAGAGGACTGCTAGGGCCAGTGCGAGGAAGTAGAAGGCAATTATAACCCTGATATCTTGGAGGGAAACTACGGTTGTTATCAGAACTACGAGAGAGACTATTTTGAGCCTTGGATCAATTCGCTGGAGAAGGCCGTCTTTGCGGGCGTATCTCTCGGAAAATACTGCCTCTGTCGTGAACTCCAGAACTTCCCTCGCAGTGTCTTCAAGAAAGCCCATCGTCACCACCAAAAACAAAAGGGATTAGGGGGAGGTGCCCTTTCCTACGGTAAACTTCACGAGGGCGTAGTAAAGGAGAACCACGAGGATCGTTCCGACTATTGCGGAAATTATGTATCCTATCGAGGCGTGGAGCTTGTCCTCCCAGCCGGGCACATTGTAGTCTGGAAGGACTGCATGGTTCCAAACTTCGGAGAGCTTTTCCATTCCCGGAAGCTGATGTCCCACCATCTGCTCGACTGTGTTGACGTCCCATTCTCCCCACGCGTCGCTGTAGTTCCAAACGAGAAGGATTCCTATTGGGGAGAGGATTATCATAACGCCGACGATTGCAAGTAACGTTTTAGTAACCCTGTCCATTTACTCACCCCCTGGATTTTGTTATTGTCCTCATCTCAAAGAGGTCGGGTCTACTCTTCTTGACGTACCAGACAACAGCTGTGGTGACAACAGCAGCCGCTGGACCGGCGGTGACTAGATGTGCTATTGCCATTGCTGGAACTGAAACTCCTAAAGGATATGGGCAGTAGCCGGGCTGTATGGAGGGCTGCACTCCCAGTTCGATCCCAGCCACGGTTGCGGCTGTGACTATGCCGATGTAGGCTCCCACTCCTGCTGAGATTATTTCATTGAGATTGAGCCTTTGAGTGAGGAAACGGTAGGTGTAGTAGCCGACGAAGGGTAAAACGACACCCATATTGAAGACGTTGGCAGCATAGGTAGTTATCCCACCATCTCCAAAGAAGAGCGCTTGTATTAGGAGCACTATCGTCAGCGACACTGTGGCTGCCCAGGGACTGATGAGTATGGCTATTATGGTTCCTCCGACTATGTGGGCTGTTGTTCCACCTGGAACTGGCATGTTGTACATCATGACCAGAAATGAAAAAGCCGTCAGGAGTCCCAAAAGTGGCACTTGGCTTGGCTTAAGGTTCTTGAGCCACTTAAATGCTTTGTACCATATCGGTATCATAATCAGATAGAAAAACACACAGGTGTATGGGCCGAGATAGCCGTCCGGGATGTGCAATTTATCACCTCCTCATTATGGAACTAGTGCTATCAAAAGCTTAAATGGTGTTATCCTATAAAAACTTTTTTTAAAAAAGTGTTACCAACCCTAGGTTCACAACTTCAACTGGAGCAAAAGGAGTGTGGTAGAAAGAGTTCAGAGGTAGCCCCTGTCCTCTTCCTCATGACTGGGTGGTAGCTGCTGTTCGAGCATTGCTCTCTGCATCTCCTGCACCTTCTGGAGTATCTCCTCAGTCTCTTTAGCCCGTTCGTCGAGGGCACTCATGTCAACTTTGACTCCCAGTATCTTTGTAACCGCCGAAAGAACGGATTTTGCTGCCTTCGCATCTACGATATAGCCGAGACTCTCCCCGAGGAGACTTATCCCGTACATCGAGCGGAGTTTGCCTAATCCGAGGAGGAGACCGGCGGCTCCTACTATGGCCCCTCCTTCGTCTTCGCGCCAGAGGACTTCCACCTCACACGTTTCGAGTCTTTTTCTGTAGTGGTCTACGAGACTTTCGTGTGTAACAGCAGCTAAAACCCTTGGCTCGCCCTGAAGTTCCGGAACTTGGTAACCTCCCATCGTAATTATTTCTCTGACTCCAAACCCGCTAACGAAGTCCAGCATCTTTCCGACAACCTCGTAGTGCCCAGGGCTGTCTGTGGGTGGAACCTGTTGATCTCCGGTAATGATAATAATGTCCCTCCCTCTCTCGTCGGGGTTTTTCCAGTAATAGAACTCGTTCTTCATAAGCTCTACTATTGAGCCTCGCTTTATAAGAACCTGGTGCATGAAGTGAGGTGAGTAGAGCTCGGCGAACTTAACTGCGTTAAGTTCCTGAATTAGATGATCAGCAGCCAGCTTTCCAACGAGCCCTATGCCAGGTAGCCCCTCTATAAATACGGGGTTCCTGAGTTGAGGCCTCTCAAGGACGTAAATTATGGTTTCCTTCATATTAATCCCCCCTTACGACCCCGAGATGTTCACGTTTGAGCCTGCGCCTGTACTCTCCGTAGGGATCCTCTGGTGAAAAGCGCGGTGGGTGTGCTATCTTCGTCTTCTCCCCACAGAGGGGACAGGTCTCCTTGAGAGTGTAGCGCCCGCACTTGGGGCACCTTCTTATCTTGAAGTGCATCAGCTACCCCTCTTCTTAACCTTCTTTATGCGTTTTTCCTTCCTTATGAGGGTTGCTTCGCCGCCCGCTTCCTTTATAGTTCGGAGTATCTCATCTGCTATGTCCTCCAGCACTTCCTCGGCTTTGTAGTAGTCTGGGGCGGTGATATCTATCCTATAACGCGGTGCTCCTTGGTATGAGAACTTGACATCAATCTCTTTCTCTTCGTTGGCCCTGTCACGGGCCCTTATTAGGGCCTCCTTAATGATCTCAACACCGTTTGACTTTGGAACTGTTATTTCGAACTCTGCATCGATTGTAACGGTCGGAATCTCAACGTAGGCTTCAATTATCGGCTTTAGGACTTCTATCCACTCGTCGCTTATGACTCCCTTGAGAACATCCATGCCGTTCTGGGCGGCATCTTCGAAGGCTGAATAAACTTCACCGTACTCCTCTTCAAGGGGAACCCATACCTCCCTCCATGCCATTTCGAAGTCCTTCCCTATCTTCTCGGCCGCCATCTTGAGCAGGTTCTCGGCCTTTTGAGCCCTCTTGTACTCCTGGAGCTTTGCCTTTCTCTGCTGCTGGTTGACACGCTTGAGGCTCAGGTCAATGTGCCCCTTGCTCGGGTCAACGCGGATGACCTTGGCGACTATCTTCTGGCCCTCCTTGATGTGGTCCCTGATATTCTTGACCCACGTTGAAGCGACCTCACTTATGTGCATGAAGCCCTCCTTGCCCGGATACTCGTCGAGCTTGAGGAATGCACCGTAAGGGTGAATGTTCTTGACGGTAGCGACCACAAACTCTCCCTCTTCGGGGTACTCCTTGGCTTTCCTCGGCATTACAACCACCTCAAAATTTTCTCTGCCGGGGTAAGTTACGAAAAGAGGTATTTAAAGTTTAGCAGGAACGAAAAGAAGGGAGAGGTTCACTCGAGAACCTCGAGTATCTTGGCCTTGATGACGCCCTTTCCGCCGGTCGGCTCGACGAGGGTCGCGCCGCAGACAAGGCACCTAACGGTGGTTGCCGGGTTGCTGAAGACGATCTGCTCGTTGCCGCAGTCGATGCACTTGACGCGGAGGAACCTGCTCCTCGGCATCGGGATGAGGTTCTTCGGGAGCGCCATGGATCACACCTCCACCAGCTCAAACTTCTTAACGCGGAAGCCCTGTCCCCTGGTGTGGGCCTTGCCGCAGACGGTGCACCTGAACCTGAGGTCGAGCTTCTTGACCGGCTTCTCCCTTCCGGCCGGGTTCGGCCTCGGGAAACCGCGGTAACCCTTCATGATTCTCCTGAAGCGCCTCTGACCCTGGCTGAGCTCGCTCCTCGGCCTCTTCTTGACCTTCTCGACCTTGTGGATCGTGTGCTTCTTGCAGTAGGGGCAGTAAGTCCTTATCTGCTTCGGGTACTTCATTCTCTCACCTCCAGAGAGAGGCCCGGTGGGTTCCTACTCGCCCCAGCCTCGGACACCCCCGAGCCGTGAGGCATGATAGTGCCTGCAGGCATCGGGAGGGATGAGGCTTTAAAAAA
>JALTCK010000129.1 GCA_027074805.1 Thermococcus sp.
TGTCTCGAAGGCCTTCGCGCCTTAGGGCCTCTATCGTCTCGGTTATCTCGTCCGGCGCCATGTTGTCGAGCATAACAACGTCGGCTCCAGCTTTAGCGGCCTTAACCGCGTCCTCAAGGCTCTCCACCTCAACCTCAACGACCTTGTAAACGCTGAAGGCCTTCGCGCGCCGTATCGCCTCCTCCAGCGGAACCAGGGCAAGGTGGTTGTCCTTTATTAGCATCGCGTCGCTCAGCGAGAAGCGGTGGGGCTCGCCGCCGCCGATAATGATTGCCCTCTTGTCTATCGGCTTGAGGAGGGTCTTCCTCGTTCCTGCAACGCGAACCTTCGGATTCACCGCTTTAACCCTCTCGACGAGTTTTTTGACCTCGGTGGCGATGCCGCTCATCCTGCCCATAACGTTCAAAGCCGTCCTCTCGACGAGGAGGATCGAGCGGGCGTTTCCGACGAGTTCGAGGATAACGTCCCCCCTCCTTACTTCCTCGCCGTCGCGCTTCTTGACATCAACCTTAACGTCGAAGTGCTCGAAGAGGGCTTTGGCTTCCTCAACACCGGCAATAACCCCGTCCTGCTTCGCAATGATCATTGCCCTGGCCTTCGTTCCTTCAGGTATGACCGCCTCGCTCGTGACGTCTCCGAAGGGGGCGTCCTCCTCAATGAACCTGAGGAGATAGGAAAGGGGAGTCATTTCCTTCACCCAAAGGGGATTCCCAGTAGGCTTTATCTCGTTTTCCATTAGAATCTGGGGCAGAGCCTCTCTCATCCCTTTAACTTCCACACCAAAAGGAGCATGATGACCACAATGCCCAGTGCGAAGAGACAATCCCATTTGGGAAAGTGCCCCTCAGGGGAGTCAAGAATGCGGACGCTATTCCCATCGAAGTAAGCCAGATTTCTTCCGTCTGAAAAGAGACAACCGTTGCCGCAGTCACCTATTTTTGGTTTAAAAGGAAGGCCAAGCACTCTTTTCTCGTAGTGGAGAAGCGTCCCATTGAGAACGACTCTCTCCCCCCTCAATTCTAGCGGCATCTTAACTGGCCGTCCCCAGCCGAAGACTTTTCGGGGCTCAACCATTTCACATACTGTGGTAAGGTTTGTTTTGTTGGTAAGTTCAGCAATCTCCTCATGGGAAACGGTTATGTAGCCGAGGATTTGATGATGGGCCTTAAGTTCAGAGATATCCCACCATGAATAAACTTTCTTGAGTATCCACTTTCCATCAGTGTACCCCATTAACTCAATGGTAATATTCTTCTCTCCCTTTCTATCAAACACCGCGATGGGGATCAATACGTACTCCCCGTTTATGCTGATTGTCTGAAGGTAGTACCTCAGGGTAGAGACGTTGTCGGAAATTAGCTCGAATCTATTGCTGACTAAAGTCCCGAGGTGAGTGCCGTTAAAACACAGACCATCCACTGAAAGGTTAGCCGGCGTCAAATTCACTAGGGAGAGGTGGGAGTCTTGGAGGGTGACAAAGAAAAGTTCCCTCCTGTAGCTCTCGGGGTCCCAGCCTATTATGGCGTATCCATGGGGAATCCACCAAACTCCAGAAAAATATCTGTTCTCTCCTTCCTCAGGAAAGAGCCTGTAGATGCTACTATCGAGTATGGCGTACCAATTGTAACTGCTTCCTTCCTGCGTAGTCCAGTCAATCTCAAGGAAGAGGTAGAACTCCCCATTCCAATAAATTCTGCTGTCCATCCCAATCTCGTCAAACTCCGTATAATCTCCAAGGGATTTCAGCTCCCCATCATATACGTACAGGTGAAATCTTTGTAGATAATGGTGATTCGAGGAATTCTGGTATAGAAGAACTTCTTCTCCGTTTGAATGAACGAAACTCAGGTTTGGGAAGGTAGCGTTCAGGAGCGTGAAGCCCTTCCCAGGCTCAAAGAACCAGAGCTGAGTGTTGTTGGAGTTATGAGTCAGAATTAGGAACCCATCACTGTAATGGACAGTTCCTATCACTTCAAAATGGCCGGCACTAACGAGAGAAGGAGAAACGAGGAGGAAGAGAAGAAAAAGCACAGGGAACTTACGCATTGACTCACACCCTAGGCAAAGCTCAGCTCATCTCCAGCATCTTTTCTATCGCCTTCCTGGCCTTCTCAGCTATCTCCTCCGGAACCTCGACGGGGTATTTCATGTCACGGAGGGCGGTATAGATGTCCTCGAGGGTTATTGCCTTCATCCCGATGCAGGTGGCATCTTCCCTGGCCGGATGGAACTTGATATTCGGGTAGAGCTTGCTCAGTCTGTAGACCATCTCCCTCTCTGTGAAGACGATCCACTCGTTCCACTCCCTCGCGCGCCTTATCATTCCGCCGGTGGAGACTATTATATCCGCCCTCTCCTGCACTTCCGGCTCGCACTCGGGGTGGACCATCAGCTTGGCGTTGGGATACAACCTTTTCGCGCGCTCAACGTCTTCAACGGTGAACTTTTTGTGGACGTAGCAGTGGCCGTACTCTGGAACGGGAATGACCTTCTTGTCGGTCTTCTTCGCCACGTAGTGGGCGAGGTTCCTGTCTGGTCCGAAGATTACCACGTCGGAGTCGAGCTTTCCGACGATTTTGGCCGCGTTTGCAGAGGTGACCGTAACGTCCGCAAGGGCCTTGCACTCGGCCGAACTGTTGACGTAGAGCACGACGGGAGCATCGGGATATCTCTTCTTCGCCTCGATGATGTGCTCTGGCCGGAGCATGTTGGCCATGGCGCAGGTGGCCCTCCTCGTTGGGAGCAGAACTGTCTTCTCGGGGTTGAGGATTTTGGCCGTCTCTGCCATGAAGTCTACGCCGGCGAAGACTATCACGTCAGCGTCAACGTTGACCGCTTTCCTCGCCAGTTCAAGGCTGTCCCCGAGGAAGTCGGCTATGTCCTGAACCTCGGGCAGCTGGTAGTTGTGGGCCATGATTATCGCGTTGCGTTCCTCCTTCAGGCGCGTGATCTCCTGTACAAGTTTCTCCCTCTTCATTCTCTCACCTGGGAATGCTATGTTCCAGGGTATAAAAGCTTTCAGAGAACAAGGACTATGTAAGCAATCCCTCCGATGAAGAGAAGCATGGCGGGAATAAAGAGCCGCAGGTACACTTTTTTGAGGTCGGCTCCGTAGTATTCGGCCGAAAAGACGAGGCAGAGATGGACTGGACTAAAGAGCATCCCCATGTAGCCGCTCAGGTAAGCGAGTGCAACCTTATCAAACCCCGTGAAGAAGGGGAGGAGTAGGGGGAAGGTCATACCCACGTAGGCAAAGCTTATGCCCGTCATCAGACCAACGATGAACGGTGTTACCATGAGAACAAGGACTATGGGCAGGTTCATAGATATCATGGCGTTCGGAAGCGTCTTAACTGCTCCCGTAACTTGGAGCACGTATTTGAAGTACATGACAGCAACGAGAAGGAAGACTATCTTCGGCTGAAGGGCGTAGGCGAGCACCTTCTTCAAGTCCACACTTCTCAGGTTTGGCAAGAATGCCGTGAGAAAACCTAGGAAAGCGCCGTAGACCATGTCCAAGCCGAGGACTATGGAGGCAAGTACGATTATCAGTATTGGGTAGGTACTCTTCAGGAGAAGTCTGAGGCCGGTTTTGACATCTCCCTTCCCAGAGCTATCATCCGGAAGCGGGCGGATGAGAAGGAAGTAGCCGAGAAGTGTCATAAGAATCGTCAGGGGGAACATCTTGATGCTTATCTCCCTTATGGAGATCCCGAGGATGGCGGAGGCGATTACGATGGCCTGGTACATCGGCCAGGAGTGTTCCCATACGTGCCTGAACCAGTAATTAACGAGGGTTTTATCCATAGGGCTCATCTCGAACTTCCCCGCGACAGGCTCTATCATTGGAGCCGAAACCAGTGCGCCTGCTGGCATTGGCATCAACCCTATGAGGGCCGGGAGCATTGCCAGGGAGTACTTGGCCTTGGGGAAAATATTGCTCGCCGCAATTTCCATATCTTTCAGGTATCCTGT
The DNA here is from genome assembly GCA_027074805.1 of Thermococcus sp. Lineage (GTDB taxonomy): Archaea > Methanobacteriota_B > Thermococci > Thermococcales > Thermococcaceae > Thermococcus. The sequence goes on from JALTCK010000129.1 coordinate 3,976, forward strand.
CTGGGAGAAGATCGAGCTCATTCCCATTATGAATGCTATAATGAGCACCAATCTTATTGTCTCCCACGAGGTGGTGGAGTGGTAAAGGGCCACAGCGGCATCCCCTGGACTCATTCCAAACAGGAATGCCAGCACCAGAGAACCGGTGAATATTGAGACGCCGATGTTAACTTTGAGCCAGATGAGGGCCAGTACTATCGCGAAGGAGGATATGAGGTATAGCAGTTCCACTCGTTTCACCGGACATGATAAGGATTCGATGGAAATTTAAACCTTTGGTTAGAGTCTGCACCTTCCGTCGAAAAAGCTTGGCCTCTCGAATTCCTTTCTCATGAGCGGGAACTCCTCGCGGTAGTGTGCGCCCCTGCTCTCCTCCCTAATCAGGGCACACTCGAGGACGCCCCTGGCAAGAAGTTTAAGTCTTGGGTCTGCCTCGATTCCCTCAAGCTCCCTGAGGCCTCCCTTAAGGGTTTTTGCGCTCCTAACGATTCCAGCGTGATTCCACAGGAGCCCCCTTAACGAGTCAATGTCCCCGGCATCGTAGTCGTGATATACCGGCTCCTTCACCTCTCCCAGCCTCGGCCTCTCCCTCGCTATCGTTCTAGCCACTTCTAGGCCTGAAACAATGCACTCGAGGAGCGAGTTGCTCGCGAGCCTGTTCGCCCCGTGGAAGCCGTTACTCATTGCTTCGCCCACAGCGTAAAGGTTCCTGATTGCCGTCCTATACCAGAGGTCGACCGCTATCCCGCCGATGGTGTAGTGGGCTATAGGGGAGATTGGAATGAGGTCCTTCGAGGGGTCTATACCGTCCTTGATCAGGAAGGCGTATATCTGGGGAAAGCGTTTCTTGAAGTCCTCTATCTCCGTTGCATCAAGGAAGACCCTTTTACCGGCCTTCATCTGGCGGTAGATAGCTCTTGCGACGATGTCCCTCGTGGAGAGCTCGTTGACGAAGCGCTCCCCGTCCTCAGTCACGAGCTTTGCCCCGGCACCGCGAACGGCCTCGCTGACGAGGAAAACACCGTTTTTCCCGATGTGGCCTGTTGGGTGGAACTGTACGAACTCCAGATCCCTCGCGGGAGCACCCTTCATTATGGCGTCGCCTATTAGGGTGCCGAGGTTGAGGGGCGAACCGGCGGTATACTTGAAGAGCGAGGCAAAGCCGCCCGTGGCTACGATAGTGGCGTTGAACTTCAGAAGCTCCCCGTCGAGAAAGACACCGTACGTCCTGCCATCTCTAACTGCCAGCTCCTCGGCAGTGCCATCGACGAAGTTGACCCCGGCTTCCCTGGCGGCCATGTATAGGACGTTCGTTATGTGCTTCCCAGTCTCGTTCCTTATCGTGAAAACCCTGTGGAAGGAGTGGCCGCCCTCGGTCTCGTTGGTCTCGAACTCCAGACCTATTGAAAGGAGGAA
>JALTCK010000130.1 GCA_027074805.1 Thermococcus sp.
TCCTAGATCTCCTCATGAAGCTGGGCGAGGAATACCTGGAGTGGCTTCGCCGAGAGAAGCCGGAAGAGTATGAGAGGCATGCAAGGGAGCTAGCCAAGCTTCGGGGAAAGGAACGGGATGAATACCTGGTCAGGCTAGGCCAGGTTAGGGGCAGGAATATTTTGTTGCTGATAGACGAGGCTCATCGTACCCAGTACGGCAAACTTGCCGCTATGAGGAAGACCGTGTTCCCTAATGCCTTGGCCTTCGGCTTCACGGGTACTCCTGTATTCAAGTATGAGAGGAACACATTCATAGAGTTCGGCTACCCCGAGAGGGGCGAGTACTACCTCGATGTCTACTTCATAAGGGACTCTATACGGGATGGCTTCACTCTCCCACTTGTATATCAGGCTGTTAGTGAGGGCGAGGTCTCCCGCGAGGGGATTCGAATAAAGCTCTCTGAGGACGAGATACGAGGTTTCATAGAGGAATACATTAAGAGTCGCGAGATAGGCCTTGACATTCTAGACCACCTAGATCCCACACTATATAGGAAGGTCGGGAAGTACATCAACAAGGTACGAGTATTCTTGATGAACGAGGAGCGTATCGATAGGCTAGCCAAGTACATCGTCGACAGGCTAGAGGAGGATACTGAGGGCTTCAAATTCAAGGCTATGGTAGTTGCCGTGAACCGCCTGGCCTGCGTACGGTTCAAGCGTAGCCTGGAAAAGTACCTAATCGAGAAATACGGCGAACAGGCACGAGACTGGGTAGAGGTCGTAATGACCTACAACTACAATGACAGAGACAGGGAGATAGTATCTTACAGGGAGGAGCTCCAGAAAAAGTTTGGAATCAGCGACATGAACGAAATTAACAAGGAAATCCAGAGGAGGTTCCTCGAGGAGGAGAACCCCCGAGTACTCGTCGTCACTGATATGCTCATAACTGGGTTCGACGCCCCCATACTCAAGGTAATGTATCTCGATAAGCCACTATACGAGCACCGCCTCCTACAAGCAATAGCGAGGGTCAACAGGCCCTACCCGGATAAGGAGTTCGGCCTCATAGTCGACTCCGTCGGACTCCTTGAGCACCTCTCCAAGACGCTTGCACTTTACAATATGCTAGCAGACGAGGAGATACGCAAGGACTTCGAGGAGAACCTAATGGAGAACATAGATGAGAAAGTGGAGGAATTTATACACCTCTACAATAGCGTCAAGGAACGTCTCTCCAAGTTAGTACTGGGAGGCCTAAACGTCTCAATAGACCTGGACACTCTTAAGGAAGAGCTTAAGATGAAGACCTTGGGTAGGAGAGAGTTCGACGCCAGGTATGGAGATAGAATAGGAATAATAGCCCTCTACGTCTCTTCCAAGGAAGTCAACAATGATGTGGTTAAGGCTAAGAGGCTGTTGAATGATATGCGTAGAACGTTAAAATTGTACAAGGCCCTAGGAAGCCACCCTAAGAAACTCTTTTATGTAAAAGACATAGAAGTGCTAGCCATCGTTTATGGTAATCTACTCAAAAAGATGAGAGAAATCATAGGAAAGAAAGGAGCGTCATCTTTGGGAAGAGAGTTTTGGAGAGGG
>JALTCK010000131.1 GCA_027074805.1 Thermococcus sp.
ATCCAGACCTCATACACCTCTGGTTCGGCAACGAGGTTGCCCCGAGGGGCTACGTCTGGGTCTTCCCAAAGGACGAGGACAGGGCCAACGTGGGAATAGGCATTAACTCCGACAACCCCCAGACCGCTAAATACTATCTCGACAAGTGGCTCGAGGAAAACAAGATCCCTGCCAAGAAGATACTCGAGGTAAACGTCGGAGTTGTTCCCGTCGGCGGTTTCGTTAAGGAGCTGGCGAAGGACAACGTCCTCGTCGTCGGTGACGCCGCGAGGCAAGTTAACCCGATGCACGGCGGCGGAATGGCGGAAGCGATGGAAGCGGGAACCATAGCTAGCAAGTGGATTGTAAAGGCCCTGGAAGAGGAGAACCTCTCGCTCCTCCAGAACTACACAAAGGAGTGGTGGGAAACCGACGGAAAGAGGCTTGAGAAGGTCCTCAAGGTCAGGAAGGTCACCGAGAAACTCACAGACGAAGACCTAGACCTGTTCATTCAAGTGCTCAATGGTGCAGACGCTGAAAAGATAGCCGGCGGCGATTACATTGAGGTAATAAAGGCGCTCCTCAAGCATCCAAAGGTTATCCTGAATCCGAGAAGGATAAGCCTGCTCAGACAGCTCCTCTGATTACTTCTTTCCTTTCTTCCAGTCTCTGCAGTTCATGTCAACGCATACCTCGTACTCACGATCCTTCTCACGGATCTTAACGACGGGCGCACCGTTACAGCAGGTCTTACCTGTCGGAATCACCTGTCCACGCTGGAGAAGAGGATAGGTAACGGTGCATTTCGGCCAGTTGGAACAGCCCACAAACCTCTTTCCGGTTTTCCTGTTGTAACGGACGACGAGATCACCTCCACACTTGGGACACTTGCCTATCACTAGGGGCTTCTTCTCCTGTCGTCTGGAATCCTCACTTTTCACCCCATTGAGTGTCCTTTGAACTTCACCATCCTCTTCCTCTTTGAGCCCCTTCATGGCTCCGGATTTTTTAGCACTTGCCTTGGAATGCGTGACCCCCGTTCCAGTCGTTTCGAGTAGCATCTTGCCGATGTCGAGTTCCTTCTCCTTGAAGAGCTTGAGAATCTTAATGAGCTGGTTCTTACTCTCCTCGATAACCCCATTTTTTCTCGTCTTCCCTGCCATTATTCCCTCCATTTTCTCCTCAAAGGCCCTCGTTAGTTCCACGCTGATTATATCGGGCACGTTCTTCTCAAGGGCCGCAACAACCCGCATCCCCAGGGGAGTCACCTTGATCTTCCGCTTTCCTTCGATATAGCCTCTGCTATAAAGAGTCTCAAGGATTTGAGCGCGCGTCGCTTTGGTTCCTATACCCAGGTCCTCCATCTTCTTTATCACGGCAGCGGGAGAATAACGAGCAGGGGGCTTCGTCTTCTTCTTCTCGCGCTTTATCTGCAGAACCTTCACAGGCTCGCCCTCCTTGAAGGAAGGCAAAATAACCTCATCGAACTTGACATACTTGCCATAAACCTTCAGCCACCCCTCCCTGATAGTCCTTGAGCCACTGAGGATAAAGCGGTGGGAATTCGAGTTTATGAAGACCTTCATGCTTTCCCTTACTGCTGGCTCCATGAATAATGCCAAAAATCGTCTCACAATTAGGTCGTAGAGGTTTTGTTCATCTTTTGTCAGTTCGCCAGGCTTCGGCAACTCACCTGTTGGATATATGGCCGGATGAGCTGGGTCGTCCTTCTTACCTTCCACCGGTTTAAGCTTCTCCTTTCCGAGAAGAGCATGGGCAAAGGGCTTGTACTCCGGCAGTTTGGCCAGCTTTTGGAGTATGGAACGGAAGTTTAAATTCCGGGGGAGCTTTTGGGATGAGGTTCTTGGATAGCTTGTGTATCCTCTCTCATAGAGCTTCTGTGCAATCTCCAAAGTCCTCTTCGGACTGTATCCGAAAGCCGAGTAGGCTTCCCTCTGGAGGGTTCCAAGGTCAAAGGGAACGGGGGGCTTTCTCTGTTGCTGCTTTACCTCAACCCTCTCCACGAATGCAGGTCCCTTCTTAGCCTCCTCCACGATGCGTTTTGCTTCGTTTTCGTCTAGGATGCGCTCCTTCTCGTAGGTGGCGATGTACGTCTCCCTGTTCTTCTCAAGGACCATCTTTATAACCCAGTAGGGTGTTGGCTTGAAGTTCTGTATCTCCTTCTCCCTGTCGACGAGAAACTTGAGGGTTGGCCCCTGGACGCGACCAGTGCTCAGCACCATCCACTTGCCGCTCGCACGCTTTATGGCTGAAGTCAAAGCCCTTGAGAGGTTAACTCCCCAGTACCAGTCAAGGATGTGGCGTGCTATCCCAGCGTCAGCCATCCCGAAGTTTATCGTCGGCTCGAGATTGTACCAGGCCTTGAGGAGATCAGCCTTCGTCAGTGCTGAGAACTTCATGCGCTTTGCCTTTGAGGGGTCGACACCACAGGCGTATTTCAGTGCCGTGTAGCCTATCACTTCACCCTCGGTATCGTAGTCGCAGGCGACTATGAATTCATCCGCCTTCTTGGCAAGCGTGGCCAGGGCCTTGATGTAGTCCTTGGCATAGCTCTTCCCCTTCTCGGCGATGTAGACGGGAACCCATTCGATATCGAAGATCGGATAGCCGTAGGTTTTAACCTTCGGAGCGAGGGAAAATAGGTGACCAACCGCCGGGGCAACGATGACCTTCTTCCCATCGCGCGTGAACTCGTAGTAGCTCACCTTTCCTATCGTCTTCCTAACGGGCTTGCCTTCCGCCAGAGCGTAGGCTATCTTTCTCGCGACGTTGGGTTTCTCGGCGATTATTAGAGTGACCATAGTGACACCTTGGGTGGGTTGGAGGGAGCCTATAAAAATCATTTGGCAAGCTCTGCCTGTGCAAATTTGCTCCTTTTAGAGAGTAGACTCTTCCAGGCAACCTCTAAGAGGGCTTACCCTTTTGACGCCCGAGGGACGCTTTGGGTAGGGGGACACTCGCCGAGGAAGCAAGGAATAAAAACCATTCAGAACCCGAAGCTCGTAGAAAAGGTACCTCACTTCCGCCAGCGCTGAAGCTTTTGGAAAAAGCTTCACCAAAAGTTTGTGGCTCCACTAAACTTGAACATGCTTAAGTGTGATTATTCTAAGTGGAGAACTTTCAACGCGGAATTCATTCGCTTTACAAGTTAAAAGAGAGTTCTCCTCCATTGACGCCCTCCGGCGTCGGTTTAAAAACGAACTCCTCTAAACAGAGCATGCCTTAACGAATTCCAACATTCTAAGGCTTAAACTCCCACTATAATCACACCTTTAGAAACAAGTCCTGAGGAGGAGCCACAAACCTTGATCAAACTCAACGGGACTATCGTCCCGTGCGTTGGAGCTTCGCTCCAACGTCGCGCAGGCGAAGTTTGTAAGGGGGCCATTGGGGATGTCGGCCCCCTGGGGGTCCCGACGTCATCGCAACCCAATACTCGTCGGGCGTTTAGCTTTACTCGCAAAGCCTTATAACCCTTGACCCAACCCCCTAATGGTGCGAAAAATGGCTGGAACGGTAAGCAAGATAATCCACTTTCACGATGAAGAGGAGTTCCTAGACGACATGAGCGCGGCTATGGAGCGCTTCTCCTACCTGGCGAGCAAGTACGGCCACAACCCGATAGGGGGCGTCCTGCTGTGGGACTACATCGGAGTCCAGGACGAGGAGGGCGTCAAGATATTCCGCGTCGGCGAGTTCCCCTACTTTGAGGGGACGCTGAAGGTGGACTTAGAGACCCTCCGCATCATGGAGCGCTACTTCGACGAGATGGAGAGCAAGTGGGACGAGCTCCGGGTGGAGGACATAGCCTACTTCGTCGAGATGCTCAACGAGGCCCTCGGAAGGGAGATGGTCTACTACGAGGGCTACGACCTCGGCCTGGACAGGAACACCGCCTACATAATCATCGACATCGCAAGCCTCCACTACCTCGAGAGCGTCCTGGAAGGGGGAGACAGGGAGATATTCGAGGAGGCCGTCGAGCTGCTGATGAGGTACGTGTGATTGGATAACTATAGAATTCGGTAATTATGTAATTGCTTGATCGGGGGTGGGAGTGTGCTCTTCAAGAAGAGGGGCGTATTCGACGAGGAAGACGCGAGGAAAGCGGTGGAGTGGATGGGTTCACATCCTGAGGAGAGGGAACTAATAGTCATGGCCGAGAGCGTTACTGCCGAGGCGAAGAGAAGGCTCTGGGACTACGCGAGGGCGGTTCAGCTCATGGCGGACATGACCGGGGAGGACAGGAGCGTCAGGGTCGAGATACTGGAGGGATTCGTGAGCGATAAGGTGAAGGGGCTGAACGTGGAGGAGCTGTGAGAAATATGAAGCTCACAATGGCCGAGGTCTTCAACAGCTGGCAGGGAGAAGGGGGAAGCGTTGAGGGAAGCGCCTTTGGGAGAAGGCAGATTTTCGTCCGCTTCGCGGGCTGTGACCTTAACTGCGTCTGGTGCGACTCCCGGGAGTACATAGATGCCTCCCGCGTTTCACGCTGGCGTTACGAGGTCGAGCCCTTCACCGGGAAGTTCGAGTACCGGCCAAATCCGGCGAGCGTTGATGAAGTCGTTGACGCCGTTCTGAGGCTTGATACAGGGGACATACACTCGATAAGCTATACCGGCGGTGAGCCTACTCTGCAGGTAAAGCCGCTAAAGGCCTTGATGGAACGCATGAAGGAGCTCGGCTTCGACAACTTCCTTGAGACCCATGGAGGCCTTCCGAAGCTGGTTGAGGAGATCGCTCCCCTAGTGGACTACGCGAGCGTGGACATAAAGGACGAGACCGCCAAAGCTACGGCTGACTGGAAAGGCCTCGTTCTCAGAGAGGTGGAGAGCATCAGAATCCTGAAGGAATCCGGCGCGAAGACCTACGCCAAGCTCGTCGTTACTTCCGAAACGAAGCTCGAAAACGTCCGCTGGTACGCGGAGCTTTTGAAATGGTTGGCACCGCTCGTCATCCAGCCGAGGGAGCCGCTTGACGTCTCCCAGGAGAGGCTTATGGAGTTCTACCGCGAGGCGGCCGGGATAATGGGCCGGAAGAACGTCGGCCTGAGCTTCCAGGTGCATAAGTACCTCAACGTGCTTTGAGAGGGTTTTTAAGCCCCTCTTCCAACTCCCCCCGGCGATGATGACATTGGCCTTTGGGGTGAGTGATGCCCGGGATCGACGGCCTGAGCCTCCGTCAACTTTTTAAATCTCTCTCTTTTAGTAACCCCCGGAAAGATTAAGGAGGTGAGGGCCATGCCAGTCATTGAAGAGGTCGCAAAAAGAACCTTCGAGAGGATCGGGAGCCACTCCCACATAAAGGGCCTCGACCTGGACGAGAACGGGAAGGCTCTCTTCATGGC
>JALTCK010000132.1 GCA_027074805.1 Thermococcus sp.
TCTCGAAGACTCTCGGCACGATGTCCTTCCCGTGGATTGGGATTCTCAGGCCTTTGTCGTAGGCCCAGACCTTCACCTGCTCCTCAACGACCGGCTCAAGCTCCTCAACGACGAGAACCCTCTCAAGGCCATCGAAGAACTTCTCAAGCAGGCCGTAGGGAACCGGATAAGGTGTCCCGAGCTTGAGCAACTTAACGTTCTCAACGCCGAGCCATGCTAAGGCCTCCTTCACGTAGGCGTAGCTGAGGCCCGGAGCGATTATGCCGACCTTCGCGTTCTCATCGCCTTCAATCCAGTTGAAGGGGCTCTCGTTAAACTCCTCGCGGAACTTCTCGATAGTTTCAAGCAACCAGGGGTGCTTCTTCCTCTGGAAGGCGGGTATGTCAACGTACCTCTCGGGGTTCTTCTTGAAGTTCCCGAACTTTCTCTTGGCTTTTCTTATCTCCTCCGGCAGTTCTCCAAGAACGACGTCGCCGCGCATGTGGGAGCTCCTCGTCGTCGTTCTGAGTATCACCATCTGGCCGTACTTCTCGCTCACCTCGAAGGCGTACTTTATCATGTCCTTCGCTTCCTGAACGCTCGAAGGCTCCAAAACTGGAATCCCGGCGTTTTTGGCTATCGCCCTCGTGTCCTGCTCGTTCTGACTGCTCCACATGCTCGGGTCATCTGCCACCATAACTATTAGCCCGCCGTCAACGCCCATGTAGCTTGCCGTCATGAAGCTGTCCATGGCGACGTTAAGGCCAACGTGCTTCATTGCCGTCATTGCTCTAAGGCCACTCCAGGCCGCTGCCAAAGCTGTCTCAAATGCCACCTTCTCGTTGGTTGAGTACTCCATGTAAACGCCGGCCTTCTTTGCAACTGCCGCCATCGTGTCGGTAAGCTCTGAGCTCGGCGTTCCGGGGTAGGCGGCAAAAACCGCTATGTTGCCTTCGAGCGCTCCCCTTGCTATCGCGTGGTTTCCGAGGAGGAGAACCCTCTCCCCGGGTTTGTCCCACAACACTATGTCGGTAACCTTCGCCATTCAAACACCTCCCACGTCTGAGTGATGAAAAAATGAAAGTCACTCCTCCTCCAAAACGCCGGCGTTCTTCGCCTGCTGGACGAGGGCGTAGGCTCCAGCTGCCACATCCTCCGGCCTCTCGTAGCTCGGGATTCCGTTCTTCTCAAGCAGTTCCTTGGCCTTCTCGCTGACGTAGCCCGCCATGAAGAGGCCGAGAACTGGCTTTCCGTTGTTTACCTCCTTGACGGCCCTGATGACCCCCTCAGCGTGCTCCGCCGGCGTCATTCCCGCGAAGGTTGGAACGACGCATATCGCTATGAGCATGTCAACGTTTTTGTCCTGCAGAAGGGCCTTTGTTGCTCTGTAGTAGTCTTCTCCCCTGGCGGAGGCTATCATGTCGACCGGGTTCTTTACAGCAGCCATGGGCGGAAGGAAGGAGCGCAGTTCCTCTATCGTCTTTTCCTCAAGGTTCGCCAGCTTCAGCCCGCGCTTGTCTATCTCATCCGCCGTCAAAACTCCGGGGCCACCGGCGTTCGTCATTATCGCGACGCGCTTTC
>JALTCK010000133.1 GCA_027074805.1 Thermococcus sp.
TCCGTGTCGACCTCCTCTATGATGTATCCCTTGAGCTTGAGCCAGTTTATGAAGTTGAGCAGCTCGCGCGTCGAGGACTTTTCCATCAGCTTGCCCCTTATCCAGGGCTCGTCCTTCACCAGGAAGAAGCTCTCGTCGCTTGCCGTTCTGAGCGAGGAGTAGCTGAACGCCGGCCTCCTGAGGCGGAGTTCCAGCTTCCCAGTGATGAGATTTTTCTTGAGGTCGGCCTTACGCTCGATGACCAGTCCCTCGGCGATTTTCCTCTCAAACTCATCCAGCTCGTCCCAGTCGAGGATTCCGAGCTCGGTCAACAGGTAGTGGATGTGCTTTTTGGCTATGCGCTCGTTGTCGGTCTTCACGGGCATGTACTCGATTACCCCCTTTTCGAGCCTCTCCACGAGATCCTCGAAGTGCTCGCGGTAGTAGTAGTCGAGGCCGTTCTTCCTCAGGACGATGCCGTTGAGGGCCTCGCGCTCGGCCTGCCTCCCAGCTCTGCCGAAGCGCTGGATGAGGGAAAATAACCCATCCGGGGGGATGCCGTAGTTGACCACCGCGTCAAGGTCGCCTATATCTATACCAAGCTCGAGAGCGTTGGTGGTCAGCAGAACCAGGAGCTTCCCCTCCTTGAAGTCCCGCTCTATCTCCCAGCGGAGGTTCTTTGGCAGGGTTCCCTTGTAGGTGCTCGTCCTGTGAAAGAGGGGTGAGTTGAGGAGGAAGCGCATGAGCTTTTCAGTCCCCCTCCTGCTGTCGAAGAAGACGAGGGTCTTGATGCCCTTATCGGCGAGCCTCTCGACGGTCGCCTTCAAGAGCTGCCTCTCCTCAAGATTTCTCGGCTCGAAGAGGACGAGGTACCTCCTCGGAAAGGGGTTGGTGGCCCTCGTCACGCCTTCAAACTCCTCTCTGAAGAGCTTCTGGGCAAACTCCTCCGGGTTTCTCAGCGTCGCCGAGAGCGCTATTATTTGAGGCTTCGCCCCGAGGCGCTTGAGCCTGAAGAGCAGCCTCCTGAAGAGCCACGCCGCGTTGCTCCCGAAGACGCCGCGGTAGACGTGGAGTTCGTCGACGACGAGGTAACAGAGGTTCCTCAGAAGCCACTCGTAGTCCCTCCACCTCCGAAGGATGCTGTAGTGCAGCATGTCCGGAGTTGTGAACACGACCCTCGGCCTCTCGCGGATCAGCTCCCTCCTCTCGCTCCAGGGGACGTCGCCGGTCAGAATCCTCGCGCTCACGCTCTTTCCGGTCAGGCGGTAGAACGCGAGGTTCTGGAGGGAGAACTTCTCGTACTGGTTGTTTATTAGGGCTCTCGTGGGGTAGACCAGGAGGTACGTCCTCCGCGGGTCCGAGAGGTAGGAGTCGAAGATGGCCAAACGGAAAACCTCGCTCTTCCCGCTGGCCGTTGGGGTGGTTACCACGATGTTCTTGCAGGAGTAGAGCTTTTCCAGGGCCTCGACCTGGTGGAGGTAGAGTGTGAAGCCCAGCTCGTCGAGGAGGGCGTTTATTTCCTGGTTGTTAAACCTGAAC
>JALTCK010000134.1 GCA_027074805.1 Thermococcus sp.
GAGGAAAAAGCTCCGCCCAACGTTAAGTTCCTCGGCTACCGAGGGGACATTGGCCGTATCCTCTCAAAAACCCTCTTCCTCGTTCTTCCGTCGAAGAGGGAGGGCTTCGGGCTGGTTGTGATTGAGGCCAATTCCCTCAGAGTGCCGGTCGTTGGGAGAAGGGTGAGTGCCATTCCCGAGCTTATCAGCGATGGAAAGAATGGATTCACCTTTGAGAGCTTTGACGAGCTTCTGGAAGCCGCCAAGAGGCTTCTGGAGCCAAAGGCCAACCGGAAGGCCGGAAAGGTGGGCCTCAAATTTTCGCGGGGATACTCATGGGAGAGTGTTGCTGAGAGGGTTGAAGGAGTTTACAAGGAGCTGTTGGGATAGTTTTTTAACCCCTTTCCCAAGCTGAGGTTGGTGGGAGAATGACGGTAGTAATCAACATGCGTGACGGGTTGGATGAGAGAAAGATAAAACTGGCTGCTAGGTTCATACTGAATGGAAAACTCGTCGCCTTCCCGACCGAGACTGTCTACGGCTTGGGTGCCGATGCATTAAATACCAATGCCGTTAGAAGGATATTCGAGGCCAAGGGCAGGCCCGCAGACAACCCGCTGATAATCCACATCGCTCGGTTTGAAGACCTGAAGAGGCTGACCTCTCACATCCCTCCCGAGGCCAAGCTGCTCGCGGAGCAATTCTGGCCGGGTCCACTGACGATGATCCTCCCGAAGAGGGAGGAGGTACCTTATGTAACCACCGGCGGTCTCGACACCGTTGCGGTTAGAATGCCATCCCACCCAATAGCTCGAGCGCTGATAGAAGAGAGCACCCCAATAGCGGCTCCCTCGGCCAATATAAGTGGGAGACCGAGCCCTACACTTGCAGAGCATGTTATAGACGACTTCTACGGGAAGATTGAATGCATAATCGACGGCGGGGAAACTCAGGTGGGGGTTGAGTCCACCGTGATAGATCTGACCTCTGAGAAGCCCGTCCTTCTTAGGCCGGGAGGCCTTCCTCTGGAGGAGCTGGAGAAGGGTATAGGGGAAATCCAGATACATCCCGCCGTTAGAGGAAAACTCATCGATGTGGCGAAATCACCGGGAATGAAGTACAGGCACTACTCTCCGAAGGCTAGGGTGATAGTGGTTGAGGGAAGGAAAGAGAACGTCAGGAAGAGGATACCTGAGCTGGTGGAGGAATACCGCTCCAAGGGCTTCCGTGTCGGAGTTATGGCCACAGAGGTATATGAAGCTGACGAGTTCTTCAACCTCGGAAAAACCGAAGATGAAGTCGCGAGAAACCTCTTTAGGGCACTCAGAGAGCTGGACAAGCGCGGTGTTGAAATCATAATAGCCGAGGGAATTGAGGAGAGGGGCCTCGGGTTTGCCGTCATGAACCGGCTCAGGAAGGCGGCCGGTTATAGGATAGTGTGGGTTTAAGCAACGCTTAAATATGGAACATGGAACTTCCAAGTAAGCTGGGGGAGGTATCGGCATTGACAGATGGACTTGAGAACAACCCTGAGGCTATGGAAGAGCTGTCCATAAAGCTCTTGAACGAAGGAAAAGCTAAAGACGGGTTAAAGCTCATGCTAAGGGCCGCAAGGCTGTATGAAAGAGAAGGCAGAAAGGAGGATGCCGCGAGACTCTTTAAAAAACTTGGATTTATCCTCTTTGAGAAAACGGGTTCAATCGAGAAGGCGAGGCCCTCCCTCCTCAAAAGCGCTTATCTCTACATCGATCTGATAGACGATCTCCTCTCCGCTTTTGAGATTGATATAAACACACTCGACACATACTGTCTTAACGTTTTAGAGATATTCCTGGCCCTTAACGATGAACGGAACCTCATAAAGTACGGCTCCCAGTTCGCAGCCATTTATGAAGATCTTGGAAAGAGCTTCATGGAAGTCGACGATGCGGAGAACGCAATAAACGCCTACGAGTCCGCTTTCGTTTACTACAAACTCCTCGACGACGAGAGCTACAAGAGAGTGGCAGAAAGCCTCATAACGCTATACGGAAACGCAGCGGAGAAAAAACTGGCAGACAAGGCTCACGGCGAAGCTGCAGAGGCCTTTGAAAGGCTTGCCCTTTACACACGAGCAGTATTCGGCTACGATGCCCACTATACAGAGATGATGGATACTGCTGCCCAGAACTTCGAAAAGGCGAGTAAGCTCTCCTATTCGGAGGGAGATCTCGACACGACGACAAGCCTGCTCGTTAGGGCAGAGTATGCTTACCTCCTGGCCAGAAACTTCAACAGAGCGAAGCTTATAGGTGTCAACACCGCTAGAATGCTCAACCAGATAGTTAGGGCCTACCGTTCCCAAGGCAACGAGATGGATGCCGCCAGAAAGCTGGTTGAGCTGACTGAAACCTTGGTGGGCATAGGAAAGGTAAATGAGGGCATGCAGGCCTACAAAAAGGCCCTGGATGTGACCACAAACATCTCCTTCCGTCTCAAAGTTAGACTGGCCATCCTAAAAGCAAAAGCTGCAACCGATAAAGACGAAGCCCTCCTAGACAGGGTTGACCTTATTGAATTCTACTCGAGGAGAGGCAGGGGATATCAGGCTCTAGAACTGGCGGAAAAGACTGTTAAAGAAGATGAAAGGCTAAAAGAGGCTTTAGAAGCCCTCCATGTCGCGGAGGGCCTTTACTGACTCACTGCTGTGGCCTTACCTCAACCCTTGGAAGGGGCACGTGGTAGGGCAGGCGAAGCTCCTTTGCCAGAACCATGAGAACCGGAGTGAGTTCCACCGTCAGGAAGTTTATCGTTTCGGCGAAGGCTATCGAGTCTATCTGCTTCTCGCTCTCCCAGAGGTCAATTATTTCGTCGATCTTTTCCTTCTGAGGCGGGAGGTAGAGGACCTTGCCCTCAACGACACCGTGAGCTATGTCGGGGTTGTAAGCAATCTCGTATGTGAAAACTATCTCCACACCGTTTATCTTTCCAGTTGGTGTCACCATCTCCCCAAGCCTGACGTCATTAATCTTAGGGGTTAATCTGACCTCAACTTGACCCTGCGGAATGGTTGAGGGCTCCTTCTTGAGCTCGATCCTTGTGATGTTAAATCCAAGCACGGCCATTTCTTTCACCTCCACAGAAAATCTCAAGGCTCATTTAAAACACTATCGGTAGGCCTTTAAGCTGTTGGAGGAAAGGAAGAGTGATGCCTAGGGAAAAGATAGTCCGCGTCTGGGACGAGAGGGAAGTGGTTTATTCACCAAAGAGATGGAGGTGCCTCCGAGAGAAGAGAGAGAAGGCACAAAAGATCATGGAGAGGCTGGAGCAGTTCGACCCCCAGCTCTACGGCAGCGTTGCGAGGGGCGACGTTAGGAAGAACAGCGACGTAGATATCTTCATCCCCTACAGGGTTCCCAGTTACCTCATCGAGCTGGCCCTGGAGGGCCTCGTGAGGCGAAGAAAAATCGTGATGGCGACCCCCTGGCACCTCATAAAGGGCGTCCTTGAGATAGATGAGGAGACGGCGGTGACCTTCCCCCTTATAGATCCAACAGACAGAGAGCTGGAATTCTATCGCTGGGGCGGTGCGATAGACCTCTGGGGCGTCAAAACCAACGAGCGCATCCCCGGAGTGAACAAAAAGCTCATCCTCATCGTCCCGACGGAGAGGGGCCACATCGAGCGCGAGGTCATTGGTAGGGAGATCGAGGTCGCGAAAACCCTCGGGGTGAGCATCGACATCGTCAGGGAACGCGTCCACGTGCTCACGCGGAGGGACAGGATTGGGAGAACCGGGATATACATCAACGAGGAAGTACCGGACTGGATGAGCTTTGAGGAGGCTTTAAAGATAATAGCCGACCGCGACCCGAACGTCAGGAGAAAGGTGAGGAAGAGGGGAGGGGTCTAGGACCCCAACACACAGGGGCATAGTTGATTTTTCTTCTGGAGGGCTTTTAATACTCTAACGACCACTACACAGAACAGTCCCTTATAAACCCGTGTACTACACACAGAACAAGATGGAAAAGGAAAACATTGTCAGTCCTGACAGCACCTCTCCTTCATGTGAGCCGGCAGGATCTCCTTGAAGCCGGTGTACTTCCAGATTGCCCTCGGGAGCTTTACGACGCCTTCCTCGGTCTGGAAGTTTTCAAGTATCGCCACAATGGCCCTTGAAGTCGCTATGGCAGTCGAGTTGAGGGTGTGGACGAATTTCGGCTTCTCGTGGGTCTTGTCGCGGTAGCGGATGTTTAACCTTCTCGCCTGCCACTCAGTGCAGTTGCTCGCCGAAACGACTTCCCTGAACTTGCCCTGGCCCGCCATCCAGGCCTCGATGTCGTACTTCTTGGCCGCAACGTAGCCCAAGTCACCGGTGCAGATGTTGACCACCCTGTACGGGATTTCCAGGGCCTGGAATATCTCCTCGGCGTTCTGGATGATCTTCTCGTGCCACTCCCAGCTCTCCTCTGGCCTCGAATAGACGAACTGCTCGACCTTGTGGAACTGGTGAACGCGGAATATTCCCTTCGTGTCCTTTCCAGCGGTGCCAGCCTCCTTCCTGAAGCACGGACTGATGCCGACGTAGAGGAGCGGCAGATCCTTGCCCTCTATTATCTCGTTGGCGTGCATTCCGGCAAGTGGGTGCTCGGCCGTCGGGATGAGGTAGAGGTCTTCACCCTCGACCTTGTAGATGACGTCCTCGAAGTCGCCGAAGCTGGTGACGCCCTCCTCAACAAAGCGGCGCACCATGTATGGCGGTATGACCGGGACGAAGCCCTTCTCGATGAGCCTGTCGATGGCGAAGCGGAGCAGAGCGAGGTCGAGTATGACCAGCTCGTTCATGAGGTAGTAGAACCTCGAACCGCTCACCTTCGCGGCTCTCTCAAGGTCCGCTCCGCGAAGGAGTTCGAGCATGTCAACGTGGAGCTTCGGCCTCCAGTCAAGAACCTCGTAGTCCATCTTCCCGAGGCTCTGCTCCTCAAAGCTCTCGAGGAAGCCCTCCCATACCTTAGCTTTGCCCCAGAACCTTATGGGGACGTTCTCGGTGTCGTCTTTGCCTATGGGAACGCTCTCGTGGGTTATGTTCGGGAGGCGCCAGAGGTAGTAGTCAATCTTCTTCCTGAGTTCTTCCACCTCTTTCTCGAGGGCCTCGATTTGCTTCACTATCTCGTTGCTCCTCGCGAGCAAGTTATCTATCGGCTCTCCGGCCTTCTTG
>JALTCK010000135.1 GCA_027074805.1 Thermococcus sp.
TGGGGCATCCCGGTGCGTATGGGCTCTCTCGGGGCCACTATCTCATAGAATACAAATCTAAGGGCCCCTATGGCAGCAGTTAATCTGAAAATGGCACCCAACATGAAGCCTATGGGGGCAAACCACTGAAGATTTCTCGTCACGGGATACGTTAGGTTTAGTGCTCCTAGGAGTATCAATCCAAGGGGGAACAGCATCTCAGACTTACTTTTTGAAATGACGTATCTCCACAGAACGGCTCCAAAGTATATCATAGCCCCCCCATAGAAGAAGGAGGGAACTGAAGACTGAAGAGCAAAGTTGTTCCCAAAAGCGTCTGTGGCGAGCAGGAAGAGCCAAAGGTACGAGGTTACTGCAGCGACGGATATCATTAGAACGTGTCTGAAGGTGGTCTCCTCGTATTTTAGGTGGAGGGCTCCCCACAAGAGCAGGAGTGCAATGGCAAAGTCGGGTATCTTGCTTGCGATGACGTAGGCCTCTGGGAGTATCCTTATACCAAGGGGATTAAGGATGTAACTCTCTATATCCAGGGCGTTGATGAAGAACGCAGTAGATAACAGCATCCATCCCTTCTCCTTAGTCTTCCACGCTTTATATGAAATCGCCAAAAATAGGGCCCACCGAGATAGAATGTTAAGATAAGCTATGGCAACTTCATAACTCATAACTCTCTCACCAGAGTTTCCTGTTTGAGTACAACCAGGGTTTTCGGGGGAACGTTTCTGTCAATCACGACGCCCGGTCCTACCAGTGAGCCACTGCCGATTTTTCTACCTGGATATATGCTGACATTGATGCCGGTTTTCACATTGTGCCCTATTATGGCCCCGAGTTTGTGCCTCCCGCTGTCCTCCAGCTTTCCCTTTATCTCCACCTTGATGTTTCCCCTGTCATGCCTGAGATTAGCGGTTATGGTTCCAGCCCCTAGGTTGGAGTTTTCCCCGATTATGGAGTCTCCGACATAGTTTAGGTGCGGTGTGTTGCTACTGTCCATTATTATCGAGTTCTTCACCTCGACTGCATTTCCTATGTGACAGTTGTCTCCTATGCTCGTGTAGGGCCGGATGAGGCAGTTGGGACCTATACGGGAGTTTTTACCGATTTTGACGGGTCCTATAATGTAGCTTCCGCTTCTAACCACTGTCCCTTCCCCTATTTCGACCGGTGGGATTATCACGGCTCCCTCTTCAACTTTTCCTTTTATCTCGTGCTTCAATTTGTTCTTCAGGAGGTATTCGTTCAACTCGAGGAGGTTCCATGGCCTTCCGATGTCGTTCCAGTAACCGGCATAGACTACGTAGGTGACCTTTCCTCCAGCTTTTATCAGGAGATTTAGCGTCTCCGTTATCTCGTACTCCCCGCGTTTACTGAGCCCCGTTTTTGCTATAAAATCAAAAATCTCCGGTTTGAATGCGTAGATGCCAAGGTTTGCATAACCTGGAACTTCACCCGGCTTTTCAATGACGTTGGTCACAAACATCTCCTTTGTTTCAATCTTTCCAAAATTGCTGAGGTCCTCAAAGTGTTTGACCACGAGGGCTGCATCGGCCCTTTCACGCCTGAAGGCGGATATAAGCTCCCGCAGAGCTTCCCCCTCGAAGTATATGTCGCCGTTGGCAACTATAAATTCCTCGTCTCCAACATGCTCCTTTGAGGATTCTATGGCTTTTGCTGTTCCCTCACCTGGGAGTTGCTCCACGTAGGTTATCGGTTTTCCATTGAACTCGTCCCCAAGGACTTTGATGACCTTTTCCTTTTCGTACCTTACGATTACTATGAACTCGTCCACAAAAGGGTCGAGGTTTTCGAGAACGTATTCTATTATCGGCCTGTTTGCGACCTTAAGAATGACCTTGGGTCGGTCATCGGTTAAGGGCCTGAGTCTTTCACCTTTTCCAGCAGCCAGGACAACACCCTTCAAACAATCACCCCCAAAACATAGACGGAAACGGCGACAACACCGAAAACTGAACCAACACCCTTTCTACCGGATTTATCTGCCAGCTTTAGTAGTAGATGCATTGTGACCATGCTCCCGATAAAAGAAGCTGTGAACACAGCGAATGAGTCTATTGGGGAAACAGGAGTATAGCTCCGTACAAACATGAGACGGAGAAATAGGTAAACAGGAGCTAGAAGGAAGCTCAGCTCGAGAACCTTCCTGACGTTGATGCCGCTGAGCATGAGAGGCAATATACTCATGCCCGTCCGTGAAAGACCCCCAATGAACGCCATCCCCTGACCTATTCCCGTGAAAATTGAGTCCATCAAAGTTGGCTCATCCACGTTTTCCCTCATTCCAGATTCCAGTTCTTGTATGCAGCTTTTCTTCTCAAGATTTAAGAGCGCTACAGTGGCTATCAAGATGCCTATTAAGGCATTAGCGGTATCCGCCTGGGATGGAGAGAGCTTCGTTGAGAGGCCTGCATACAGAGGATATCCAACAACAATCGTGAATAAAGAGGCATAGAAGAGGAACCTCAGCTCTGGATCAGACTGTCTTCGTGATAGCACCTGTAATGTTTTCTCAATGACTCCCCTGAAATAGAACAAGACTGCCACCATCATCCCGAGATATGCGGGAACAATATGGTTGGTCAAGTTGGGATCGATTGAGGAGAGAACTTTTGACGTAAAATCACCGTTCAGAGCCACGGGGAACCACGCAAGGATCCCGTAGAGTATTCCTGTGATAGTCGATGCTACGTATGATGGCTCGACCATGCTCATCACTGATATGTTTTAAACGGCTTTCATCATAAAGTTTTCGAGGGATTGCCATGAAAGTAACCATTGTGTACGAGAACCACGCGGGATTTAGAAAGGGTCTCCTCGGCGCTCATGGATTTTCCGCACTGGTAGAGCATGGGAAAATCAGGATTCTTGTTGATACCGGAGCCGATGGAGACTTACTGCTGAAGAACATGGAAGAGCTTGGCATTTCCCAAAAGAAAATCGACTACCTCTTCATAACGCACGGCCACTACGACCACACGGGTGGACTCAAGGCCTTCCTCGAGGCCAAGGGGGAACCAATCAAGATAATCGCGCATCCTGAAATCTTCAGGCGCAGAGTTGCCCTTAAACCGCACAGAAGGAAGATTGGAATTCCGTTTACGAGGGCCGAACTCGAGAATCTCGGTGCCAGATTCGTCCTGCAGAGGGAGCCCTTCGAGTTTGCGCCTGGATTCTGGAGTTCGGGAGAGGTAGTGAGGCGCACGTGGGACAGGACGGTAGGATACGTTGAAAGGGATGGGAGGCTCTTGAAAGATACTGTTCCTGATGACATGGCTCTGTTAGTGGATCTCGGTGAAGAAATCGTTGTAATAACCGGATGCGGGCACTCTGGGGTTTTGAACATAGTTTGGCATGCAAAAGAGGTGAGCGAAAAACCCGTTAGGGCCTTAATAGGTGGATTCCACCTTAGAGGAGCTAAAAAAGAGCTTCTTGATGATGTGGTCGAGAAAATAGATACTGAAAGGCTCTACGCCGGCCACTGCACTGGCATTGATTCCTACGCATACCTGAAGGCTCGACTTGAAGATGCTGTAGAGCCGCTCCACGTTGGAAAGACCCTCGAATTTTAGCGATACTTTTTTATATTTCCGCACCTTTTAGGTTCTAGAAAATGAACCTATGGGGGTGGAATACGTGAGTGTTGGTACGATAATTGAAAAGCTTAACAACTATGAAGGACTTTTCGGCAAACTTGGTATTCTCCTTGTGGTTGTTTTCTTCCTGATGATAGTTGCAGGATTCACAGACAGCAGCCAAACAGGTAAGATAATGACGTTAATACTGTTCCTCATTGTGCTCTTGGCTTCCCTCATTACCTATGCAATCTCAAAGTCCCTTGAGGAGTGATTTAGTCACCTTTTTAAACCTCTTTTCTGACTTTCTCTCGCGAGATAACCGAGGTGAGAGAGATGAAGAATCCATTTGAAAAGATGCCAACGGTTCTTACCGCTGATGAGATCATCAATAAAGCGTTTCGAAGGGCTGAAAAGGCCGCCTCAGCCTTCACTCCAAAGGGGGGCCCAAGGGCAAAGGCAAGGGGGAGGGAAGAACTCCGCATTAGAACGGTCTCCAATGTCGTCAGGGACAATTTGAAGAAGCTCCTGGACCGGACACCGGGCGTTTCGGAATTGCCTGCGTTTTATCGGGAGCTCGTTGATACCCTAGTCGACAGAGATCAGTTCCACCGCTCCCTGGCGAGGGTCAATTGGGCTGTAAAGACAATACGTAACCTTGAGCAGCGTTACGCTGAGAAAATACGCCACTCCAGAGACCCGGACGAGATCGCAAAGCTCAGGAGAGGGTTCTACGGCCGCGTTGCCGACGTGCTAAGGGACATATCCAACGATCTAGAGTACCTCAACCAGGCTAGGAACGTGCTGAAGGACCTGCCCGTAGTTGACCTCGAGCTCCCGACCGTTGTCATAGCCGGGCATCCGAACGTGGGCAAGAGCACGCTTTTGAGGGCCCTGACCAACGCGAAGCCCGAGGTAGCGAGCTACCCCTTCACCACCAAGGGCATAAACGTCGGCCAGTTCGAGGAGCACTACCTCAAGTACCAGGTCATCGATACCCCAGGCCTTCTCGACAGGCCGCTCAGCGAGAGGAACGAGGTCGAAAAGCAGGCAATCCTCGCTTTGAAACACCTCGGCAAGGTCATTGTCTACATCTTCGACCCGAGCGAGTACTGCGGCTACCCGATAGAGGAGCAGACCCACCTCTTCGAGGAGATCCACCGCGAGTTCGGGGAGTTCCCGTTCATAGTGGTGCTCAACAAGGTGGACATAGCGGACGAGGAGAAGATAAGGGCCGTCGAGGAGTTCGTTAAGGCCAAGGGGCTCGAACCGCTGAGGATTTCGGCTCTCAATGGGGAGGGACTGGAAGAATTAAAGCGGCGCGTCATCGAATTAGTTAAGCCGATGGTCGAGGAGCAGGCGAAGAGGATAATGGAAAAGGAGCTGAGGAAGTACAGGGAAGAGCTTGAGCTTTGATCTCTCCTTTTCTTCCGTTAACTTTCCGTTAACTTTACCGTTAACACCGTAAACCCTGCAAACTTTACGGTACCGTTAACTTTTCTCCCTTTATGG
>JALTCK010000136.1 GCA_027074805.1 Thermococcus sp.
GAAGGTGAGGAGGTAAAACCCCTTATCGATGCCATAGTAAAGGCTTCCCAAAACGATCCATACAAAGAAAAACGCGGGAAGGGAAGGCAACACAAGGATGGCTGGGGCTACGTCATGCTCAAAGAGGGAAGTGTAAGGCATTATCGCTCTATGAGGCCCATATTCGAGGATGAACGGACTTTAGAAAAACTGAAAGAAGAGCTGGATGGTTTCGTAGTGCTGATGATTCATGCGAGGGCAGCCTCACAGGGAGTAAAGAGCCTCTTCAATGTCCAGCCATTCTCATTCTCAAGCAGACGGGGATTCACGTTCTGGCTCCTTCATAATGGAGATCTGGACAAGGAGAGGATAATAAGTCTGGCAGAGCTAAACAAAAACGACCTTGAAATGGCTTCAGACAGCTATGTCTTCGCGACTTACCTATGCAGAAGACTTGAGAGCACTAGTCTCCCTAACCTGCTCTTTCACTACAGAGTAATAGAAGAGACTTTAAAAACAGCCTTCAACACCATGACACTCTTTCACGACTCCAAAAAAGGATTCAGGGCGTTCATAACCGCCAGGATGAGGGACGAATTCCTTGGAGATCAACTCGAATACGATTATTACCGACTGCTCCTCCTCGAGAAAAAGAACTTCTTCGCCGTCGCATCATCCACGGTAGAGCTGTATTATCCTGAAAAATATAAGACAATCTCAAATGAAACGGCATTCAAGCTTCGAATCGATGGAGAAAACTTTGAAGTCAAAAGAGTGCACCTGTGAAACGTTATATACGATGCCGGCCAAAATGAGGGGGTGATGGGATGGAAAAGGGAGCACCGATAAAAGTATACATGACGCGGAAGCTTATCGGCGTGGAACCGGATGATAGCGTTAAACGGGCCTGTGAGGTAATGGTAGAATTCGACATAGGGTCACTGGTTGTCGTCGAAAGCAACACAGTGGTGGGCTTCTTTACAAAAAGCGACGTAATCAGGAGGGTCGTTATACCTGGACTCCCGAACAACACTCCAGTTAAGCAGATAATGAGCAGGGAGCTGATAACAGTTAACTCCAATACCCCCCTCCATGACGTCCTAGACCTCATGGCGAAAAAGGGAATCAAGCACATGTTGGTCGAGGAGAACGGCAGGATAGTTGGTATTTTCACCCTCAGCGATCTTCTCACCGCCAGCAGGAGGAGACTTGAGACCGCCATAGCGGCAGAGTGATGAGCATGCTAAGGATAGCCCATATAAGCGACACCCACATCACCAGTGAGAGCGCCTACAAGAGCTACGCCTACGACCTGATAGTCAATGAGATAAACAGATTTAACTTTGACTTTGTCATTCACACCGGAGATATCACAAACCAAGGGCTGAGGGAGGAGTACGAGAGGGCCACCTATGAACTTAAGAAAATCAACAAGCCACTCGTTGTCCTCCCCGGAAACCACGATGTCAGGAACGTCGGGTACAAACTTTTTGAGGAACTCATCGGTCCTCTGAACGGAGTCTACGAGTTCAAAGATGGTGTCGTGATATGGGTTGACTCCACAATACCCGATATCAGTGATGGACGAGTTGGAGGACACAAGTTCCGATGGCTCAAGAAACGCCTCGAGGAGTACTCCGATAGAAAGTTCAAGATAGTTGCAGCCCATCACCACCTCGTCCCCCTGCCGGACACAGGGAGGGAGAGGAACGTCCTATATAACGCTGGTGACGTTCTCGGGCTTCTCCTACTTCATGACGTCAACATCTACGTCTGCGGCCACAAGCATGTTCCCAACGTATATCGCGTGGAGGATCTGGTTGTAGACAACGCCGGTTGCACTTCCTGCAGAAAGACAAGAAAGGGTGACGTGAACAGCTACAACATAATCACCCTTCACGACGACGGCCGGATAGAGGTCAGAATACGGCGCGTTACTGGAGATGAGGTCCAAAAGATTCACAAGCCTATCAAGCCGAAAATGTTCATCCCCCATGGAGAAAGGCTCCTTCGCATAGTCCAGATGAGTGAAAGCAATGTCTCTGACAGAATCTACTTCAGACGGAAAGTTCTCGAAAACGCGATAAGGCTCATAAACGAGAGACTAAAGCCAGATCTGGTGATACACAATGGCGATATGGTCGATATGGGGATAGAGAGATACTATGAAAGGGCGATGGAGTTCTACGATAAGATAAAGGGCGAGAAACTCATAGTCCCGGGCCACAATGATATAACCTACCTCGGGTACGACCTATTTTTAGAGTATTTCGGAGAGCCAAAGATCCTCGAGATAGGCGAATTCACCTTCCTGCCGGTCATCAGTGCACAGTACGAGACCCCGATAGGAGTTGTGGGCCGGATAGGGCAGAGACAGATAAACAAATGGCTCGAGGAGTATCGCGAGAAGTTCACTGTGGTGGTGATGCACCACAACGTGCTCCCTATCCCCCGGAGCAGGGAACTGGGCTTTCTAGAGGATGCAGGAGACGTACTGAAGGCTATTACAGAGGGAGAGGCCAATCTCGTCCTTACCGGTCACGGTGGCAACACCTTTGGAGTAAAAATAGAGAAGACGCCCGTGGTCAATGCAGGTTCCGTAAGCTGGGAGCTCCACAGAAACCCCTTCGGCAATAGTTTCAATCTAATAGACGTCTACAGGGACATTACTGTTGTCTTCGAAGTGCAATCAACCTGGGGGACACGGAAACTCCTGGGAATATGGAAGACGAAGGCGCCCTTCGAGGACTAGTCCTCGAGCTCCTCCATTAACCTCTTCATTATGTCGTCCATTATCGTGACGACTGTTGCCTCCAGCTCCATGTTTCGAATGACGGGGATACCCTTTTCCCTCGCTTTCCTGACTATGAAGTCCTGTATTGCCATTATCTCGTCAATATGCTCTAGGTAGTAATCAGCGGGCCTCTTGCTGTACCGGGAGCGCTCGTAGAACCTCGCCTCAAGCTCCTTCTTACTACCTACGGTTATCACGTACATAAAATCTCGGGAGTCCAGCCTTATGTAACCCGGCACCAAATGAATTCCTTCGAGTATGGCGTTGAAACCCTCCTTGTGAGCCCTCTCAAGAACTGCATTGACACCTACTGAAACGTGCTGTACTTGGTTCTCAAAGCCATCTATTATACCCCGTTCTCCGGAGTTTCCAACTGCCTTCCAGGCCAAAAAAGATGATGTGTGAAGCGCCGGCAGAAGCTCCGGTGCGATTATCCTTCTCATAACCTCCCTTATTGTGTCCGTCCCGATAACGCTCCTTATACCGAGCCTGAACGCCAGCTCGGTGCCAATCGTCGACTTTCCAACACCCGTAGTGCCACCAAGGAGAACTGTTATCGGCACCTTCATGCGCCTCAACCTACGCCAGAATAGATAGCTCCTCGCGGCGTCCTTCAGACCGTGCTCGAGAAGTTTCCTGTAGGTTAGTTCACGAATTTCCTCGGTAGTAACCGTCCTAGCTCTCTTGCTTTCCAAATCCTTTTGAACCTCAGTAGCTATGATGTACGCGATTCCGACGTCGACACCAGCCAGGGTGATAGAACGTGTCAGTATGCCCCTTGAAAAGGGTAACTTTATCTTCCTCTCGGAATCAGTTACGAGTATCATCTTTACCACCCAGAACCTCCCTCCCAAGGTTCAGCACGGCTTCGCGGAGGTTTTTGTCATCCACGTTAACCGGCTCATTGTCGAAGTAGATCACCTCGATGCCCCTCTCCAAGGCCCACTGCGTCACGACGTCTACAGCTGCTGCCTTCAGCTCAACTGCCACCGCTTCTATTCCTTCAAACGACTCCAGATCCTTTCTCAGCTGAAGTCTTTTGGAGAGATGGGGTGATACATGACTGACCTCCGCCCCAAGCTTCTCAAAGTGATACTTTGTTGGCTCAATTCCAAGCTCATTCGTCATTATGAGGGCTATCCTCTTTCCGGACACTTCACCCAGCGGTCTCGGCCTGAAAGTCACAAAGTGAACATCCGCGGTGGGATTTACTTGCCTCACTATTTCCGTTATCCTTCTCACCCTTTCCTCTCCGGCAACTTCGGCCATCGTGATCACCACTATATTGGCGGGAGAGAGCCTGAAGGGCCCAAAATAACCCTTGAGATAATCCCTCCGCTGAAGGGCACTCGCCACTGTTATATACGCGTCCGCCCTGTAGGCCGGGAAGCTGGCACCACTGCCCTCTAGGATGAGAAGATTGTGGGGCATGTCTCGCACCATTTCCATAGCATCATCCACTAGGTCAAAGAAGGAGAAGCCAGCCATTCCTCCACCGCATCTCCGACAGCCAATCGTCGTCACCCTTGAAGTCAGTGCGTCCTCAAAGTGATCAGAAGCAGCATGGCGTCCCTTCTTTGCAAGCCGGAGCAGGAACTCGGGAGTCAGCTCAAAGCGCTCCCCATCAACCACCTCGGGTCTCTCGGGTCCTCCACGACCCATCGTGACTATCACAGGACGGGATATATCTTTCAGAGTTCTCGCCACGAAACCAGCGACGGCAGTTTTACCCACCCTCTTTCCAGTTCCAATGATCGCAATACTCGGCTTTGGAGGCCTCACCATCTTCTTGGGGCGGAATTCAAAGTCGGCACCCCTGTAAGTAACCCCATGCCAGAGACAGAGAGCTGCTATTCTGAAGCGCATCTCATAATCCACAACGGGTTCATCACTCAAGTCAACAACCTCATACACTCTATTCGAAGCCAGAACTCCGACGAGAGTCCGAAGGGGATCACCTGAATACACTGGAATTCCCAACACCGTTTCCAGATCATCGAGGCTATCCAGTTTCTCTCCACCACCGAGGAAGACAGCACAGCATACATCACCCAGCTTATTTATTGCCCATTTGATGACATCGGGGTAATGCTCCCCGTCAATGAGCACAACTCTACTTCCCATTCCACCACCGATGAAGATTAGTACAAAGGGCCTTTAACCTTTGCCTGTTGCAATCCCTGTAATATCCCCTACCTGTTTTGTAAATACATCATTTAACAAAATTCAGTTTTTTCTGAAAAAGTCCGCTCAAGGATTAGTTCCGGGCGGAAAGGACGTAGCCTTCACAACCCGGCGGAAAGTGTTATAAACCCAAAGGGCTTAAAGATTGTGGCTACCGCCGTGGAGCGGAGCCTCAAAGGAGGTGTAAGAAATGGCTGAGCTGATAGTTAAGTCCAAGGTTAAAGAACTCGTCAAGAGCTTCGATGAGGGTATGAGGGTTAGCCCTGAGTTCTACGAGGGACTTGAGGCGGAAATCAAGACTCTCGTCGAGAAGGCCGTCAAGAGGGCCCAAGCCGAGGGCAAGAAGACCCTCTACTCCAGACACGTCTGATGTCCTCTTCTTTTCCGGTGCATTTTTATTCTTCTTGTCCTAATAGATAACAAGGTGGAAGCATGGGATTACGAAAACTTGGTGATGACCTGTACCTTTACCCGGGAAGCCCAGGGACAATTATAAGAGCAACTCCCGATGGTGTGGTTCTGATAGACCCAGGACACGGCAAAGGGAGGCACAAAGACCTAAAGAGAGAAGTTCGAAAGCTTGGGATGGAAATAAAAGCCCAATTGGCCACTCACAGCCACGCCGACCACGTATCTGCTGCCCCAAGAATAGGCACTCCACTCCTCACTCATAGATTCGAGTTCTCAATAGCTGAGAGCCCCCTCAACAGAGAACTCCTTACCTTCGGTTCGAAGGCTCCGAAAGGATTCCTAGCCTTTCAGTTCCCCGAGGAGGTCAAGGTTCACGGCATTTTTGAATGGGATGACGAACTCTTCGGTTTCAAAGCTCTAAAGCTCAACGGGCACTCACCGGGAATGACAGGTTTCCTGGATGAAGAAAACGGAGTGATTTACGCCGGCGATGCCTTTTTCGGCGAGAGGCTCATACAATCCGTCGGAGTGCCCTACCTCGTCGACCCCGAATCCTTCAAAGCTTCAATTGAAGAGCTACAGAATTATGCGGAAAAGGGTTATCTCATCATTCCATCACATGGAAAGCCCGTTGAGGGAGATGAAGCAAAGAACCTCCTCGATTTCAACCTGAAAAGGGTGGAGGGAACTGAAAAGCTGATACTGGAAATTCTCAAAAATCCTTCCTCAGTCGACGAGATTGCCTTTAAGCTAATGGAGCACTATCGCGTTGAGAGAACCCCACAGAGACTCGCCCTGAACCTCGTTCCAGTTAGAGCATTCATAGCAGAGCTTTACAACAGGGGCGAGATAGATGCCATTGCTGATAAGGGGCTTAAGTGGAAGAGAAAAATTGGCTGAAACCATGCGCTAAAAACCTCCAGAGGAGTACACTACCTCGATCTTAGCTCCATCCCTCCAATAACTTCCTTTCCCTCCCATGTGACTATAATCCCCCTACTCAGTGAAATCAATTAGTATCCCTCAATCTTTGTGGTTAGTGACTCAAAGTTTTCCATGCCCTTTGAAGTTTCCACTCGGAAAGAACTCACTCATCACCAGGATAGCATAGGTAACGATAGGGACAGAACTTGCAAGAAAAGCTTCTCCATCCCTCCGGGGGCTTATTCCTCTCGTAGGCCCTCTTGACCTTATAGAAATGGCGCAGAGTATCCTTGAATAACGTCTTGTCATAGGGCACCTCAAAGGCCTTGAAGTTTGGACCCCTAACCACTGGAAAGTTCGAGAAGTCTATCTTATTGATGACCTTCATGGGTTCCTCATGGAGCCTTATATAGTAAAGGTAACCGTACTCTGCCTCGGCCCATCTCATGTAAACGTTGAGCTGTGCAAGGTGATAATCATAAGGAACACGCGGAAGGCTCGTCTTACCCTTTATCTCAATCGGAAAGTCACGAACTGCATCAATCCTTCCGTGTATCTCAAAACCGAGTTTGTTGGAGCGGAGAACGAGGTGTTTTTCGAGCTCAAAGCCAAAGCGCCTCTTCAAAATCTCGCCGAGAACATTGTGCGTGTTTATGCCCTGATTGAGGCGAACCCTGACGAAGTCCGGCCACCTCTCGGGGTAACCCTTAAGCCGGAAGTATATCCTCCTAGGACAGGTTAAAGCCTCACTGGCATAGAATTCCATCAGCTCGCTTCCATCCCCGTTATTCTCCACCATATTTCACCCTCCTGAATAGGGGTGGCTCATCGGCCCGCGAACCTCACCACCCCCGCGTCAGCTAATACCGACGTCATCACGAGTCAGTCTGGGCAAGGGTCGTCATCCGCGTGTGGGATAAAACGTAGAGCGTTTTAAAGGTTTGGGAAGAAAAGAACTCAAAGAATCGTCCCCTTCCGCCTCTTGAGGGAGTAGCTCAAACCGTAGGCAGGCCATATACTGGGAGGCTGATCGTAATGATGGAGGTTCCTAAGTATCTTCTCGGCACTCTTCCTGTTCTTTGCTTTCACGCGAAGAACGCCTTTATCAAGCTCAACGACACCATTTGAGAGCCTCAGCGTGAGTTTCGATCCCTCGACCTCGGGTCTTGCCTTCATCAATAGCTTACGATAGTCTTCGTAGGCCTCCTCACTCAGCTTCTGCTCAAGAAGGGCAGTTTTATTGTGTTTAAACAGGCGGGAAAACCAACTATTCGGGGGTTCATCATCCATAGACTCCATCGACCTCCAGAGGAGTTCTCGCTTTAACTCTCGCTTTTTCAGTTTTTAAGGCTTTCTCATCGCTTTTTGCCGAAGTGACGGGAAAGTCTTTTTAATGTCAGGATGAAATTTAAAGCGATGGCCGGGACACAGCTTATAAAACCTCGCATCAGAGAAATCCTCTCCAAGGAACTACCCCCAGGATTAGTTGAAAAACTCCCCAAACACTGGGTTCAGATAGGGGACGTGCTCATCCTGCCCCTCAGGCCCGAACTGGAATTGTACAAAAGCCGAATCGCCGAGGTTTATGCAGAAGTGTTGGGCGTCAAAACCGTCCTCAGGAAGGGTAGGATAGGTGGAGAGTTCAGAGAAACTAACTATGAGGTTCTCTACGGCAGTGATACTGTCACAATCCATGTCGAAAACGGAGTAAAGTACAAACTGGATGCCGCTAAGATTATGTTCTCGCCGGCGAACGTAAAGGAACGCCTCAGAATGGCAAAGGTTGCAAAGCCAGGAGAGGTCGTCGTTGACATGTTCGCTGGCATCGGTCATCTTAGTCTTCCGATGGCAGTTCACAGAAAAGCTAAGGTCATTGCAATCGAAAAGAGCCCCTACACCTTCAAGTTTCTGGTCGAGAATATAGAGCTAAATGGAGTTCAGGACAGAATGACAGCTTACAACATCGACAACCGCGAGTTCCTAGGGGAGGAGATAGCAGACCGGGTTCTCATGGGCTATGTTGTAAGAACCCATGAGTTCATACCAAAGGCGCTGCAGATAGCAAAAGACGGAGCAATAATTCATTATCACAACACGGTACCCGAGAGGCTAATGTCAAGGGAACCGTTTAATACCTTTGAAAGGACAGCAAGGAAACACGGTTACGAGACCGAGAAGCTCAACGAACTTGTTATCAAACGCTACGCCCCCGGTGTCTGGCATGTTGTCGTTGACGTCAGGGTTTTCAAGAAATAAATCAACAATCCTAAAATTGACAGGCTACATCACCATCCAAATCTTTACACAGCCTTGCCACCTCATTTAATGAAGGAACTTAACTTAACCCAACTATGTGAATGGTTCCTTTTGCGAAGCCCTTATATCCCTAGAGCCGAAAATCTTTCGAGGTGATTCTGATATGGAGGCAAAAGGCGGTTACTGGGGTAAGATTCTGAGAGTTAACCTAACCACCAGGGAAGTCAAAGTGGAGCCCCTGCCAGAAGAGTTCCCAAGGAGGTATCTCGGTGGTGTAGGGTTTGGGACGAGGGTTCTCTACGACGAGGTTCCCGCTGGTGCAGACCCACTTGGGCCTGAGAACAAGATGATAATCACTCCCGGTCTCTTCGTTGACACCGGTATAGGAACCGGCTCAAAGACGGCCTTCAACTTCAAGAGCCCGCTCACCGGGGGCTACGGAAGATCCATGGCGGGTGCCGAGCTGGGTGTCCAGCTCAAGAGGGCCGGCTACGACATGCTCATCATCGAGGGCAAGAGCGAGGACCCCGTTCTTCTCGTCATCGAGGACGACGAAGTTAAAATTGTTCCCGCTGATGGATACTGGGGCCTCACCACCGGCGAGGCGCGGGCTAAAGCGAAGGAGGAGTATCCAGGCTTTGCCACCGCGTTTATAGGCCCTGCCGGCGAAAAGCTCAGCCTCATCTCGATAATCGAGACCGACGAGAGGCAGGCCGCGAGGGGCGGTCCTGGAGCGGTTCTCGGAAGCAAGAATCTCAAGGGAATCCTCGTCAAGGGAAGCAAGAAGGTGCCGATAGCCAACCCTGAAAAGCTCCGCGAGCTGATAAAGAAGTGGGCCCTCATCTTCAAGGATCACCCGGCAACTAAAGCCGACATGGATTACGGAAGCGGCGAGTTCCTCGACTGGATGAACCGCGAGCGCGGTACTTTCCCGACCAGGAACTGGCAGATGGGCTTCTTCAAGAAGGCCTACGAGAAGGCCAAGGAGGAGGGAAGGGAGCACATTGGAATAGACCCCTACTTCTGGGCTCCGAAGTACCGCGCCGGCAGGAGGCCGTGCCCGCTCTGTAACAAGCCGTGTAGCCAGTACGTCAAAGTCGAGAGCGAGAAGTGGGGCAACTTCATGGTCGACGGTCCGGAGTACGAGACCCTCTACTCCTTCGGTGGAGTGCTTGAGATAGACGACTTCGAGACCGTTGCCTACCTCAACAAGCTCGCCGACGAGTACGGCCTCGACACCATCTCGGCCGGTGTTACCATAGCCTGGGCCATGGAGGCCTACGAGCGCGGACTGCTCACCAAGGAGGAAGCCGACGGCCTTGAGCTCACCTTCGGCAACGGCGACGCAGCAGTTCAGGCCCTCAGAAAGATGGCGCTCCGCGAGGGCAACCTCGGAAAGCTCCTCGCCGACGGTGTCAAGAGGGCCAGCGAGAGGCTCGGTAAAGAGAGCTGGAAGTTCGCCATGCACGTGAAGGGTATGGAGCCCCCAGCCTATGACGTCCGCGGCATAAAGGGAATGGCTCTGGCCTTTGCAGTTAGCGTTCGCGGTGCCGACCACCTCACAGCTGGAGCCTACGGAACCGAGCTCGTTGGCAAGTGGTGGAAGTTTGATGGCGTCGACAGGACCAATGGCGAGAACAAGGGATTCGAGATAGCCTTCCACGAGAACCTCATGGCGGTCTACGACGCCACCGGCACGTGCAAGTTCTCGAGGCACATGTACTTCCTCGAGGGCTTCCCGCCGCTGGTCGAGGCCGTCACCGGCATGAACATCGGCGAGGCAGAGCTGATGGTCATCGGCGAGAGGATAATGAACATCGCCAGGGCCTTCAACGTCCGCGAGGGCTTCAGCAGGAAGGACGACACCCTGCCGTACAGGATCATGTGGGAGCCAATACCGGAGGGCGTCAGCAAAGGCCTTCACGTTCCGCCGTGGGAGCTTGACAGGATGCTCGACGAGTACTACCAGGCCCGCGGCTGGAGCAGGGATGGAATCCCGACCAAGGTCAAGCTCGTGGCCCTCGATCTCCCGGACATCGCGGAGGACATCGGGGCGGGGATCTGATTTTTCCTCCCCTTTATTCTGCCTGTTTTGGAGCATCTTTTAGGAAATGGTGCCAGAATGAGCTTGCATGTCTTCTCAAGATTACAAGCTCAAAGCGGGTTTGCACCTGAAAAAGCAAGCTAAAACAGGTTTCAACTTTTTTCAACACCCGAAGGGCGTTGTACTCACAGGAAACACTACAGAACCAGCAGGTGAAGGAACAAACCAACCTTAAAACCGAGAATCTCTAAAAGAGCAGGCGAAGTTTGTGGGAATGGCGCCGGGGCAGGGATTTGAACCCTGGCGGGCTAACGCCCACGGACTCTCCAGGCCCGCGCCTTCCCAGGCTAGGCTACCCCGGCGCAAAAAGGGGGAGAATCACGAGATGAGCTCGATCTCGATTGTGACATCCTCAGGAACGCGGATGCGCATGATCTGGCGCATGGCCCTTTCATCCGCTTCGATGTCGACGAGCCTCTTGTGAACGCGGAGCTCGAACTTGTCGAAGGTGGCGGTGCCCTCTCCGTCGGGGCTCTTCCTGGTGGTGATCCTAATCCTCTTGGTCGGGAGCGGTATCGGGCCGCTCATCCTGACGCCGGTCCTCTCGGCGATCTGCTTGATCTGGTCGGTGACCTCGTTGAGGGCCTTAATGTTGGTGCTCGCAAGCTTAATCCTCGCCTTCTGCATTTTCGTCCCTCCTAAAAGTCAGGAAGTAAAGGAAAGGTCAGAGAAGGCCTTCACTCGGCCTTCTGGATGGATATAACCATACCCGCAGCAACGGTCTGGCCCATGTCACGGATGGCGAACCTGCCCATCTGCGGTATCTCCTTGACGGGCTCGATGACCATTGGCTTGGTCGGCCTGAGGATGACGATGGCCGAGTCACCGGTCTTGATGAACTGCGGGTTCTCCTCGACAACGTTACCGGTCCTGGGGTCGAGCTTGGCGAGGAGCTGCTCGAACTTAACTGCCACCTGGAGGGTGTGCGCGTGGAGGACCGGAGTGTAGCCGACGGTGATAGCTGTTGGGTGGTTGAGGACGATGATCTGAGCCTTGAAGGTGTCCTTCGGCCTGACGACGGTCGGCGGGTTGGTGGTGTGGCCTGCAACGTCACCACGCTTTATGTCGTTCTTACCAACGCCACGGACGTTGAATCCGATGTTGTCGCCCGGAAGGGCCTCCTGCATGGCCTCGTGGTGCATCTCGATGCTCTTGACCTCACCCTGGATCGGCTTGTGGAAGATGGTGCTGGCCGGCTCGAAGATGACGACGTCACCGACCTTGAGGACACCGGTCTCGACCCTACCAACCGGAACGGTACCGACACCCTTGATGGAGTAGACGTCCTGGATCGGTATCCTAAGCGGCTTGTCGGTGGGCTTCGGCGGCTCGGGTATCTGGTCGAGGGCCTCGATGAGGGTCGGGCCGTTGTACCAGGGCATATTGTCGCTCTTCTTGACGACATTGTCGCCCTCCCAAGCGCTGATCGGGATGATCGGGAAGTCCTTGTAGCCGAGCATCTGAAGGAGCTTCTTGACCTGGTCGGCGACGGCCTTGAACTTCTTCTCGTCGTAGTTTACCATGTCCATCTTGTTGATGGCAACGATTATGTAGCCAATACCGAGGGTTCTAGCAAGGAAGGCGTGCTCCTTGGTCTGGGGCATGACACCGTCGGTGGCAGCAACCACGAGAACTGCCGCGTCGGCCTGGCTGGCGCCGGTGATCATGTTCTTAACGAAGTCCCTGTGGCCCGGAGCGTCGATGATGGTGATGTACCTGTGCGGGGTCTCGAACTTGGTGTGGGCGACGTCGATGGTGATACCCCTCTCCCTCTCTTCCTTCAGCCTGTCCATGACCCAGGCGAACTTGAAGGACTTACCCTTCTCACCCATCTCCTCGAACTTCTTGATGATGTTCTCCGGTATGTTAGCAGTGTCGAAGAGCAGTCTTCCTATGGTGGTGCTCTTTCCGTGGTCCACGTGGCCTATAAACACAATGTTAACGTGTGGCTTCTCCTTAGCCATTTTCAAACACCTCCTATTTTGGTCTAGTCTCGTTGACTAGGATGGCTTTTTAAATCTTTCGAACCTCAGCCCCCTCGGGCGGGAAACCCGCTGTTTTCGGGGAGGCCTCATGAGTTCCGTCCCTAAGTTACGAAGCGGGTTTAAAAAGTTAACTACTTGCATTTCCGTATTTAATGCCAAGAAGAGGAACCGACAGGTCTTTTAAGGGAAACTCAAGAATACATCCAGGGGAAAGTATGAACGAGATGACACACCTCGCTCTAAAGTTTTATCTCGATGAATATGCAGATTCAGTCCTCTACGCCCAGCTATCAAAGTGGGAGAAAGACGAAAAAATAAAATCAGAGTTCATGAGGCTCTCAAACATCGAATCGAAGCATGCAAGGTTCTGGTACGAGTTTCTCGCCAAGAGGAATATCAGGGCACCACGAAAGAAAGTTAAACGCATGACGGTATTCAGCGTTAAACTTCTCAGGAAGCTCCTTGGACCCGGTGCTATTGCTTCTCTCCTGGAAATGGGTGAAAACAGTGCCATACAGAAGTACTTCAAGTTCCTAACTGAGTACTCAAAGGAGATGAATGAGAAAGAGATGGAAGAATTGAGGAGACTAATCCTCGACGAGCTTGAGCATGAGAGATTCTTTAGGGAAGAAGAAAGACGCTTTCATATCGAAAATACAAGGGATCTCGTCCTTGGCATGAACGACGGACTGGTGGAGATATTAGGGGCTGTGACAGGTCTCTCGGCAGTATACCCAAACAGTCCTCAGCTCGTCGGAATCAGCGGTCTAATCGTTGGTGTCGCTGGAGCACTCTCGATGGCAATAGGAACCTTCATTTCAGTCCGCTCTCAGAGACAGGTGAACGAGGCAATAAAGGATAGGATGGAAGTTCTCTTCAAGGTGTCACCGGAGAGAGTGAAGGAGGAGCTGGTTTTGAAGCTGACGGATGGAGGCGTTCCGGAGGAGATAGGGGAAAAGACTGCAGAGGAACTGGCCCAAAAAGGAGACGCCGTGATGAAGCTTCTCATTCCAGAAACAGAAGAAAACGAGTTTCGCTCCGCGCTCTACACCGGGTTGGCATACCTCCTCGGGGTCGCATTTCCAGTGGCACCATACTTCCTCGCCTCAAACTCCCTTGTGGCGCTTCCATTCTCGATATTTCTGGCGGGCTCGGCCCTTGCAATAGTGGCAACACTAATCTCACTTCTCTCTGGAATCTCAATAAGTAAGAAAGTGGGAGAGATGGTCTCAACAGGCCTCGGTGCGGCCTTTTTGAGCTACCTCTTCGGGCGGCTCATGGAGGCTGTCTTCCATGTCTCAGCCCTTTAAAGGCAGGTCATCTCAACGCCAAGCTTTTCCGCGATTTTTCCTACTTTTCATCGCCTATAGCCAATCTCCCGTACTCGAGAGCCTGAGCTATGTAAATGGCGTTTTGAAGGGCGATTCTATGTCCCAGGACTCTCCACTCCCCCTCTGGAAGGCATTGAAGGAGATTCTCGTTAGAGGATTATCCTCTTTGTGGCATGGAGATAGTCCAGCATTCTCTGGGCGGTTTCAATGAACATGCCTTGGTACAGGCTGTATCTTTTCCACCCTGCATTGGTACTTTCGATCAACACCATCTCCAGAGAAACCAAGTCGCTACTGTTTCGGAGAAACTCCGAGACCTCAACCCATCATTCTTCCTTGAGGAGATATTTTATCAAGGCGGGTGTGTCAATTACTATCACGCGAATCCCTCACGAGCTTTGTGGCCTTTCCGCTCTCAAGCTCAGGAACACCTTCGAGGAAGGTATCAATCTCATCGAAGAACCCTGTTTTCTTTTTTCTCATGACTTTTCGTCCTATGAACCGCTTTATCGCTTCGTTCCAGCCAATGTCGAGTTTTCATCTTGATCTTGAGCCCATCAGGAATACGGACACTTATCACCGTTACAGTTTGTAATACTATCCTGTAAATGTTTTGGGAGTCCGGAAGGACGAAACTCACACCTTAACGTACTTCCACTTCCCCCTCTTGAAGGCCCACCAGAAGATAGCAGCTGTCATAAAGGTCTCAAGACTCATCGCTATCCATGCAGCTACAATGCCCAGGCCTTCAAAGTGAATTGGGCCTATCGTGAATCCAAAGCCAAGAAGGTAAGCCGGCACTATGCGGAAGAGGAGCTTACTAACGGCTGTTATATACATTGGGGTCCTGGTGTCGCCGGCACCCCTTAAAGCCCCACCAAGAACGAAGAGCCAGCCAAGAGGTATCTCACTTATACCAACGATTACGAGATAAATGCTTGCGAGGCGCATTACCTCCCCATAGTTCGGATCACTAGAACTTATGAAGGGCATCACTAGATAACGCGGAAAGAGAATGAGTATGAAGGCCATGACGCTCATGAACACGCCAACCATCTTAAGAGCTTCATAAACGGTTTTCTCTGCCTTCTCAGGCTTAGTCTCGCCGAGACTCTGACCTACGAGGGCAGAGGTAGCGACGTTAAAGCCGAAAGCCGGCATATACGCTATGCTTTCAACGCGCAAACCTACCTGATGGGCAGCCAAAGCCACAGTTCCAAAGCGTGTGACGATGCTCATGTAGAGGAAGTTGTAGAAGCTAAAGAGTCCCCTCTCCACCATCGTGGGAAGGCCTATACGGAGGATTCTCTTAGCCATCTCAATGTGGAAACTCCAGCTTGGAGTAAAGCGCAGAACCAGTCTTCCGCGCCAGAGGAGGTAGAGAGCTATAAGCATCGAGACAGTTATTCCGATCCCGGATGCCCATGCGGCACCCACGGCACCAAGCTTAGGAAAGCCCAGCTTGCCGTAGATAAGGAGGTAGTCGAGGACCGCATTGATAACGTTCATGAGTATACCAAGCTTCATTGGGGTTCTGGTATCGCCGGCACCCCTCAGAGCAGAGTATGCAGTAAATCCAACGAATCTTACCGGATAGAATGCAAAGACAACCTTAATGTAATCATAGCCTAGTTCAACAACATCAGGCTTGGCCCCCATTATCCTTAGGATATCAGCCCCGAATAACCAACCAAAGAACATAACCGGGATTCCAAGGAAGAACGCAAGGTAGAGACTCTGTTCAAGGACAAGGGTGGCATTCTGCTGATCCTTAGCACCTACGAATCTTGCAACCAGCGCCAGTGTTCCGGTAGCTACAGCGGCCATTATTGGCATCATAAACCAGCTAACCTGTCCACCAAGCCCGACCGCAGCTATAGCGAGCGCTCCTAGATGACCTACCATTATCATGTCCACTAGGTTAAGAAGTGTCTGGGAGATGTTACCCATTATGGCCGGCCATGCTAGAGACCAGAGTCTTAGCTGGTTCTCATTGAGTCGTAGCATTAAGACGCCCCTCTAAACGAGAAGAATGACATTTAAGTTAATAAGGGTTGCGGTATGAACGTTAAATACAATGGATCTCACAGAATTATACAAAGTATAGAGAAATTTAAAAAAGTTCAATAGGCCAGGTTCCTCTTCTTCCTCCACTTGTGGGACCAGCTGTACTTCCTCATGCGCCTGCTTCTCCCAAAGCCGCAGGCAGCACAGTAACCCTTCTTGACATTAAAGGCACGCCTTCCACAGCGTCTGCATCTGATGTGAGTTGGAGTGTGGTTCCTCCTGCCCTTCGGTTCTGTTCCACTCCCCATTGAATGTCCCTCCTAAGAAGTTACTCCACTTCAACCGGGGAGATTGCCAAGACATTGTCTCCCCTGATAACGATTTTACCGTACCTCTTAATCTCCTCGCCGTCTTGGATGAGGGCCGCATCGGCGAGGACGACGTTTAAGTGGATATCATAACCGATGAGCTTGCCCCTAAACTCCGAGCCCCTCTTCAGGAGCACGAGCACGTCCTTGTCAAGAGACCTGTGGATAACATCAAGTGGTCTTTCCGCCATCTTCACGCACCTCCAAATAATCAAAGCTCATAGCGATAACGAAGCTAACGGTTTATAACTCTTTCCCTAAGATACCACAAAGCCTCCTCGAGTCTGTCTGTACTGCCTTGCCCTGAAGACCATGCGATATCGGGGATGTATTATTTTCTTTTTTCTTTAGTAATTTTGCTTTATCAACATTTCCATCCCCTGGTTATCCTGAGATGACCAAAGAACTAAATACTTAACGAGGTTCCCTTAGTTGATAACTCCTGGGAGGTACGTGGATGGGTCAAAAGGTGGTGTGGTTCGTACTTTGGGTTCTGGTTGGAAGTCTTTTTGTTGTTTCAGCGCACCCCACAAACGGAAGCGCCAATTCCATAAGCCTTGGAGGGAAGATTAACAACACGGTTCCTGTTTACTACATTGGTAGCAATATTCCTAAGTACTTTGTAAAGACAATGAGAGTAAATCCTAACCAAGATATCAGAGCTCCACACATCCTCGTTGTCGAGAGTTCTTACGTAAAAAACAATCCGCGCCTCAAAAAGTTCGTTAAAAAGGAAATTCTTTCTGAGATTCCAGTGATAGTAATAGGAAATCCAGAGATTTTAGAGAAAGCTTTCAAAGGACAATCCTTTGCCAGGGTTATTGCTGGAGAGGGAGAGAAGAAGCTTGGAGAAGCTACAGTCTATGGTTACATTGTTTATACCTCCAGAGGCATGCTTATGAGCAGAGAGTTTGCATCCTTTGGTTCACCCAATAAAGTGCTCAAAGATGCATATAAATGGGCATTATCTAATCTAAAGTCTAATGCAGGAACCCTTGAAATAAAACCTACGTCGTCAGGAGCATATTGGGCATACCAACATCAACTCGACGTCAGTTCAGAAAACCTTTGGGAGCCGTATGGCAGGCTTAACGTTAGGACTCTCTACTATAAGCTCATGAACGATAAGTCCACTACCTACGACTGGTATGATGTACATGTGAGACAGCAGTCCGTTCCAGGTAAGGAGCTCTGGAGGGATTCAGACTGGAGAACAGCCGATATGTATACCTGGATAAATGTGAATTATTACAACCCAAATGGCTTTCTCTCAGACTATGCACCGACTACAACATCGGGAACAACAACGGTGGGTGTTTCAGTAGGGGTGTCTGCCGGAGATGACGGAGCCCAAGTCAGTGCTTCACAATCTTGGAGTTACACTATCCCTGACGTAGTTGTTCATGACGAAAGCGACTATTCCCAAGAACTTGCAAAGTGGTGGCACGACGTTGCCGAAGATAAGGCAGTTGGACGTGACACATACCAAATAGAACCCGGCGCAACCCTGCGGTTCCCCCAAAATAGCCCGCACAGGTGGAAAGAACATTATGGTGTGAAGTATGGAAAACCCAAGTGGTGGGGGCTTATATGGGACTACACCGATGAGCTCTGGATTGAGGTTTATGTTGAGATCTACAATTGAGACGGGAACTCTCTCTCCAAATTTTTTATTTTTCCGCGCCCAAAAGCTTTTTATGAAATTAGCTCACCCCACTTAAGGTGGTGAGTATGGCAGAGAGTGACAAGTACGAGATTCTGCAGGATTTGATGAGGAGGAGAGGCTTTGCCTGGGGGAGCTTTGAGATATACGGCGGTTCACGTGGATTCTATGACTACGGCCCGCTCGGGGCGGCTATAAAGCGTAAAATCGAGAGAAAGATAAGGGAGGCCTTCCAGAGGGAGGGCTTCTTTGAGCTTGAGACGCCGGACATAACGCCGGAGAAGGTCTTCATAGCCAGCGGCCACGTCGAGAAGTTCGTCGACCCGCTGGTTGAGTGCCAGAAGTGCGGCGCCCGCTTCAGGGCCGACCACCTCGTTGAAGAAGCCCTCGGGATAGA
>JALTCK010000137.1 GCA_027074805.1 Thermococcus sp.
GCTCTACGATTCGTTGAAGGACAGGAAAGCCGTGAAGGCAATCCTCGGAAGGGTCAAAGAAATCTCGGGCCCGGTCAGGTTCGCAGGGGGCTTCCTTGGGGGGGTATTGGCAAACATTGCCCCCAACCTCCCGGTGCTCGTTGCAGGAGCTCTTTCAATCCTGTCCGGAACAATGGCCTTGATACTCCTGCCGGACAACAGGGGAAAAGCCGAGCTCGGCTACTCCGGAATACTGCGCAGGGGCCTAGTCGAGGTCATCGGAAACAGGGGCCTTCACCTGCTCCTGATTTCGTCGTTCCTGCTCAGCTTTCCGGCCAGGGCCTTCTTCACCTTCTGGATGCTCCTGCTGAAGGCGCGGGGACTTCCGGCCAGGTACCTCGGACCCCTTTTCGCCCTGATGCTCCTCACAACGTCGGTGGGAGCGAGGCTATCGAGAAGACTCGACCCGACGCCCGAAACCTTGGCATTGCTGACAGTAGTTCTTAGCCTTGAAATCCTGCTCCTCGGTTTGGCCCCCAACGTATGGACGAGCCTTGCGCTGCTCTTCGCGGTTGAAGTCACGCTAGGGGCAAGGGGCCCACTAATGGCGGTGCTGAAAAACGACTTCATTCCGAACGAGGTTCGCTCCACCGTGAACTCGACGCTGAGCACCGTTGGAGGTGCTTTCATGGCAATTGCAAACACCGCCATAGGTGCCCTGGCCGGAAGCCTCGGCCTTGAGTTGGCCTATGTCTTGGCCGGCTCCCTTGGCCTACTGTCGGCCTTCCCCCTCTGGAGATTAACCTTTTTAAGCGCCCCCGCTGAAGGGGGTAACATCACTGAAAAACCCAACGGAGGATGATAGGATGCTCCCCAAAACCTACGACCCCAATGAGATTGAGCCCAAGTGGCAGAAGTTCTGGCTGAATGAAAAGATTTACAAATACGCGCTGGACGAGAAGAGGCCCGCTTACGCTATAGACACCCCGCCGCCGTTCACGAGCGGAACGCTCCACCTCGGCCACGTTCTGAGCCACACGTGGATCGACATTGTGGCGCGCTATAAGAGAATGACCGGCTACAACGTTCTCTTCCCGCAGGGCTTCGACAACCACGGGCTCCCGACCGAGCTCAAGGTCGAGAAGGAGTTTGGAATAGGTAAAGACCAGCCGGAAAAGTTCCTGCAAAAGTGCATCGAGTGGACCTGGGAGGCCATTGAGGCTATGAGAAACCAGTTCATCCGCATAGGTTATTCAGCCGACTGGGATCTTGAGTATCACACGATGGACGACTGGTACAAAGCCGCTGTGCAAAAGTCCCTCCTCGAGTTCTACAAGAAGGGAATGCTCTACCGCGACGAGCACCCGGTCTACTGGTGCCCGCGCTGTAGAACCAGCCTTGCCAAGGCGGAGGTCGGCTACGTCGAGGAGGACGGCTTCCTCTACTACATCAAGCTCCCGCTGGCGGACGGCTCCGGCCATGTCCCGATAGCAACGACAAGGCCAGAGCTAATGCCGGCATGTGTTGCGGTCTTCGTCCACCCCAACGATGAGCGCTATAAAGACGTCGTCGGCAAGAAGGTGAAGCTCCCGATATTCGAGAGGGAAGTGCCTGTTATAGCTGATGAAGACGTTGACCCCGAGTTTGGAACCGGTGCAGTCTACAACTGTACCTACGGCGACGAGCAGGACGTCGTCTGGCAGAAGCGCTACAGCCTGCCCGTAATCATTGCCATCAACGAGGACGGAACGATGAACGAGAGGGCAGGTCCCTACGCCGGCCTCAAAACCGAGGAGGCGAGGAAGAAGATAGCCGAAGACCTTGAGAAGCAGGGACTGCTCTACAAGAGGGAGAAGATAAAGCACCGCGTTCTGAGGCACACCGAGAGAAGCTCATGTATGGCGCCGATCGAGCTCCTGCCCAAGAAGCAGTGGTTCATCAAGGTCAAGGACTTCACCGATGAAATCGTTAAGGTGGCGGAGCAGATCAACTGGTATCCCGAGGACATGTTCCTCCGCCTCAAGGACTGGGCCGAGTCGATGGACTGGGACTGGGTCATAAGCAGGCAGCGCGTCTTCGGAACACCCATCCCGTTCTGGGTCTGCAAGAACGGCGAGATAATCCTGCCCAACGAGGAGGATCTACCGGTTGACCCGCGCTTCGACGAACCACCGAGAAAGTGCTCCGACGGTAGCGATCCAAAGCCGGTAACCGATGTTCTCGACTGCTGGGTCGACTCGAGCATGAGCGCGCTGATGATAAGCCGCTGGTACGACGCTGTAAGGGGCGACGAGGAAGGAAAGCGCTGGTTCGAGCACAACTTCCCGACAGCTCTGAGGCCGCAGGGAACCGACATCATCAGGACGTGGGCGTTCTACACGATATTCAGGACCTGGGTTCTCACCGGCGAGAAGCCCTGGGACGACATCCTTATCAACGGTATGGTCGCCGGGCCGGACGGGAGGAAGATGAGCAAGAGCTACGGCAACGTTGTAGCACCGGACGAGGTGATTCCAAAGTACGGCGCCGACGCTCTTAGGCTCTGGACTGCCTTAGCGCCGCCCGGGGAGGACCACCCGTTCAAGTGGGAGACGGTTGACTACAACTACAGGTTTTTGCAAAAGGTCTGGAACATCTACCGCTTCGCCGAGAGGCACTTGGCTGACTTCGACCCGGCGAATGCTCCGGCAGAGCTCGAGCCGCTCGACCGTTGGATCCTCAGCAGGCTCCACGGGCTCATAAAGTTCGCCACCGAGGAGATGGAGAAGTACCGCTTCAACCTGCTCACGCGCGAGCTCATGACCTTCGTCTGGCACGAGGTTGCCGATGACTACATCGAGATGATCAAGTACCGCCTCTACGGCGACGACGAGGAGAGCAAGCTTAAAGCTAAAGCAGCACTCTACGAGCTGCTCTACAACGTGATGCTCCTGCTTGCTCCGTTCGCCCCGCACATCACGGAGGAGCTCTACCAGGAGATGTTCAAGAGGCACGTCGGGGCCAAGAGCGTGCACCTCCTCGACTGGCCGAAATACGACGAGGCCAAGATCGACGAAAACGCCGAAAAGCTCGGCGAGCTCGCCAGGGAGATAGTCGGCGTCATGAGGCGCTACAAGAACGGCCACGGCCTCGCTTTGAACGCCAAGCTCAAGCACGTTGCCATCTACGCCACGGACAGCTACGAGAAGCTCAAGGCCATAGAGAGGGACATCGCCGGAACCATGAACATCGAGAGGCTGGAGATAATTCAGGGCGAGCCAGAACTCGAGGAGCGCATCACCGAGATAAAGCCGAACTTCAGAACGGTCGGGCCGCGCTATGGCAAGCTCGTGCCCAGGATAACCGCCTACCTCAAGGAGAACGCAGAGGAAGTTGCAAAGGCCCTCAAGGGGAGCGAAAAGGTCGAGTTCGAGGTTGATGGAGAAAAGGTTGAGCTGACCAAGGACGACATCGTGCTCAGGAAGGCGGTGTTCAGCGAGGGTGAAGAGGTAGAAACTGCCGTCGTTGGAGACGCCGTGATTATCTTCTTCTGACTTCTATTTTCTTACGGATTAATTTTTTATGTCCAGTTGAGAATTTATTCTGAGAATTTATTGAGGGTGAGAGCTTGAAAGCAAAGGAGCTTAAAAAGCGAATTGAGGAGATGGAAGCTCTCCTTAAACTAATGGAAGTGAAATACGAGGAAATGAAGCACGACAACGAGATTTTGAGGAGAGCTATCGAAGAGCTCAGAAGGGAAAACGAGCTTTTAAGGGGGAAGGAAAATGGTAGAGGGGCTGAGAAGAAAACTCCTTGAGCTTTCAAAAAGAGAGGCCACACTGAACTTCAAGATGTACGAGCTCTACCAGGAAAACCAGACCCTGGCCATAAAGCTCGCCGGCTATATAGCGGAGAACCGGCTCTATGGAGGCAAGTGGGAGAATTCAGAGGCCATGGAGGTCATGGACAAATACCTCGTCAAGAAAAAGAGCTCAAATGAGCAGTCTTCAGACTGATTCCATTGAAGTCCATTCTCGTTCACGAAAAGTTTAAAAAGACTTGACGTTACCCACCCCGGGTAAAATTCCGGGCGAAGGCGTCCGCCCTAAGTGCCTCATAAACGGGGCTAATGACGCCTGTTCTCCCAGTCAGGAGGTGACGCCATTGAACCCGGAAGGAAGAATAGTTATAGGTTTAGCTCAGGCTGTAGTCGTGCTCCTGCTTTCACCACTGATGGTGGGGATACTCAAGAAGGCTGAGGCAAGGATAGAGTCGCGGAAGGGAATAAGCGTCTTCCAGCCCTACTATGACCTGGCGAAGTTCTTCAGGAAGGAAACCCTGGTTCCAGAGGGAGCGAGTTCCTTCTTCGTCTTCGCGCCCTTCATAGCATTCGGAGCAATGCTCACATTGCCATGGATGCTTCCTATAGTAGGCAACTTCCCGAGCTGGTTCGCCCCGACGGTCGACTTCT
Organism: Thermococcus sp.; assembly: GCA_027074805.1. GTDB lineage: Archaea > Methanobacteriota_B > Thermococci > Thermococcales > Thermococcaceae > Thermococcus. The sequence goes on from JALTCK010000137.1 coordinate 4,430, forward strand.
TTGGAGGAACGTTCATCTTCGGCTTAGCAGCGATGGTCTCAATACTCGCAACGGAGCGGACAGGGAGCTACTACACGGGCATAGGAGCCACCAGAGCCGTTAACTTCGGCGCCTTTGCCGAGCCAGTTCTCATAATGGTCTTCTTCGGCGTTGCCATTCTAACCGGAACCAACAACCCCTTCCTGATGAACCACAAGATAACTTCCGAGGGCTGGTACCTGACTCCAACGCACATACTCATAACCGCGGCCTTCTTCATGCTACTGCTCTTCGACACCGGAAAGCTGCCGATAGAATCCCACGGAAGCAACGAGCTCGGCATGCTCGACCAGGGGAAGGGGCTTGAGTACACCGGCCCGCTCTACGCGCTCAACACATGGGCCGGCTATATGAAGTCCTTCATTCTCATGTCGGTTTTTCTCAACGTCTTCGCCGTTCCCTGGGGATTGGCAACGAGCGCTTCGCTATACGAGATCCTCAAGGGGACTTTCTGGCTCTTCGTCAAGATGCTTGGTCTCATCGGTGTCTTCGTAGTCGTTGAAGAAACCCTCGCGAAGATAAGGCTGTTCAGGATAATAGACTACCT
>JALTCK010000138.1 GCA_027074805.1 Thermococcus sp.
CAATGCCGTAGCGCTTCACCTGGAACGCTCCAAGGGCCTGAGCGCCGGTGATGAAGAAGGGGTTGCGCGAGTTGAGCAGGCTCATGAAGAATATTGCATCCGCGTACCTGCTTATCCCGCCGTGAGAACCCGGGAAGAGTATCGTCGGAAGCGAAGAGGACTCCTTTATAGCTTTGACAACGCCGTCCAAAACCTCCCCCTCGGCCCCGGTTGAGCCGCCTATCATTATCGCATCGACGCCTATCTGCTCGCTCATCTCCGATATCTCCCCGGCAGTTTCGGGATTAACATCGTCCGGATCGAGAAGGACGAAGTGAAGCTTCTCCTTTTCGAGCTTTTTGTGGATGTAGGATTCAACTTTGCCAATCTTGAGCTTCATTTTCCCCCACCGAACTCTATAACCTCCTCCGCGCTTTTAACCCTTTTCCAATTCAGGTCGAGCCGGTTGAGAATCCCCACCAGGACATCATCCGGCTCCCCATCGAAGCGGTACAGGTTCGTGCTCACCTTAACGTCGCCCGCTCCAAAGCCCTCAACAGGCTCCCCAAAGCGCGAAATCTCAAGCGAAAGCCTCTCCTCAAGCCTTTCCTCGCTCGGAATCAGATATGCCCTCAAAAGCTCCGCCTCCTTCAGCAGGTAGTCGATATGCCAGTGAAGCTTCTTCTTCCTTGAGAAGTGCCTGGCAACGCGCTTTTCGAGGGAGTTCATGGCCGAGCCGACGTATACGTAGTGGCCTTTCTTCAGGTGAAATTCTCTCCCTTTCGTTCTCACCCTTTTATCCCCCTCGAGCCGTATGACGAGGAAGTAAGAGCCCTTCATGGGTGAAACTTCTACCCACTGTTTATAAACCCTTGAGCCCAAACTATGCCGGGTGTGAAGAATGGAGGAGAAGAAAAAGAAGCGGCCCATCGACGACTTCGCCTGGCAGGAATACGAAAGGGGGGAGTTTGAGGAGACTTTCCCGGCCCTCGCAAAGGAGCTCGAGGGGAAGGGAATCCCCATGGACGCTTACAGAGCCCAGGAAGAAGGCGAGATTCTGGAAAAAGAGGAGGAACTGATGAACTTCTCCGGCTACAATCCAACGATCATCGACTTCCTACGGCGGTGTGAGACCGACGACGAGGCCCTTGAGATAATAAACTGGATGGAGAAGAGGGGAGAGATAACCCACGACATGGCAAAGGAGCTGCGCGTGACCCTCGTTGAGAAAGGAGTTAGAACCTTCGGCCCGAAAAAAGACTGGGGCTGGTACGAAAGACATAGAAAAAGGGAATGATCAAATGTTCCCTATTCGCTGGAGAACCATCCCCTCGATCCTTATTGGTTCGGCCCTCCTTGCGAACACTATAGCCTGATCCAGCCTAGCCTCACTCTCGGCGTGTATTGTAAAGAGCGGATCCCCTTCCTTCACCTTCTCCCCAACCTTAACGTAGAGCTCTAAACCGGCGCCCTTGTCCTCCGGTGCCCCGGCAGCCCTCGCTATTCCAGTTATGGCCTTGTTGTCTATCGCCGTCACGTAACCGCTCGTGGCGGCTGTGAAGGTGTAGGTCCTGTCTCCTATGGGAATCTCCTCAGGTTTTATGTCTGGATTTCCACCCTGCTCCTCTATGATCTCCCTCATCTTCTCATAGGCCTTCCCACTCTCAAGGATGTCCCTCGCCATCTTCTTGCCCATTCCGGCTGGGGCAACTCCACCCATCTCTAGGAGGATTCCAGCTAGCCCGGTGGCCTTTTCTATCAGACTCCCGGGCCCCTTTCCAGTCATTAAAGCCGATAGCGCCTCCCTCGCCTCAAGGGCCGGTCCAACGGTATGACCTATTGGCTGACCACCGTAGGTTATTGCAACCTCAACGTACTGTCCAAGGCGCCTTCCAAGCTCGATGAAGTCCCTAGAAAGCCTCCTGGCCTCATCAACACTCTCAACCTTAACACCCTTACCGGTTGGGATATCTATCAGGACGTACTGGCTGCCCATCGCATACTTCTTGGACATTATACTGGCCAGCATAAGTCCGGTCGGATCTATGCTGAGGGCACGCTCCGATTTTATAGTTATGTCATCAGCGGGGGCGAGATTTAATGCTCCTCCCCACACCAGACAGGCACCTATCTTCTCCACTATGCGCTTTATCTCATCGAGAGAAAAGCTGACCTCCGCGAAGACCTCGACGACGTCAGCGGTTCCGGCGGCGCTCGTTATTGCCCTCGAACTGGTCTTGGGTATGGTAAGGCCAGCTGCTGCCACTATCGGCACTACAAGGATATTGGTCTTGTTGCCTGGTACACCACCAATACTGTGAACGTCCATTATTGGCTTCCTGTCAATGTCAAGCATGTCCCCTGTTTCGGCCATTGCTATGGTTAAAGCTGCTATCTCATCCATGTCGAGACCGTTTATCTCAAGAGAGGTCACAAAGGAACTTATCTCAATATCCCTGAGCTTTCTGTCCACTATGTCCTTTACTATGGCCTCGATCTCAACTTTCCTTAGCTTTTCTCCGTTCATCTTTTTCTTGATATAGCGAACGCTCTCTGGTGTTCCCGTCGGAAGTACCGTGACGAGTTCACCCTCCGAGAAACTGTGAAGGGTGAGGATATCTCTGCTTACTCCTATCTCACCGGGAGAGACCAGAGAACTTATTACAACGCTGCCGTAGGCAGTTTTCTTGCCAGCTTCGAGCTTCACAAGGTCATCTGGGTGCAGTTTTACTTTCTTTGCATCTTCCTCATTTATAAAAACCGAATATCTTCCACTGTACATATCGAGTATTCTCACCTTTGCTCTCATCTCCATCCCTCCACTGCGTTCCAGTAAATAGAAAAGGAGTCTACTTAAACGTTTTCAACGAACCCTGGAGAAAATGGCCAATTGATTCTTCAAAAATAGACACAAATAAGTAAAAGCTCAAGTACTTATGCCCTGATCTACCCTTCTCCACCCATCTAGGAAGCCTCCGAAGTCTCCGCTGTCCATAACCGCTCGCACAACGTCAGCAGCCACTGCTTTCAATGGGGGTGCTAATAGCCCCTCTCCCCTGAGATAGTAGTTCACGACCTCTTCAAGGGGGGCGCTGTAGAGTTTCTTCTTAAAAAGGTAAACCCTCTTCCCTGAGATCTCCACCACTCTGTCGCGATATCCTAACTTAACCCCCATAGCGCCCCACCTCCCAATCAGAAATAGATAGCAAGAGACTTTAAAATTTAACGCCACAGAAATGTTTAATAACTGAGGGAGAGAAAAAGTCAGAGATTCCTGACCTCTTCATCTATTGACTCCTCAAGGGTCTTCTCCCACTCTTCAACATCAAAGTCGACAAGCTCGCTTTCAAGATCCTCCTTGAGGCTGGTAACACGCCTCTTGAGGGCGTTTTTGGTCTCCTCATCATAGACTACGTAATATGGGCTGCTCTTGGCCGACATGTAGAGTAGGAGAAGGATTATATTGACTACGATGAGTATCACTACCACACCAATGAGGACCGCCTCCGCCATTACCTCCTCCCTCCAAATATTGCTTTGAAGACTCTCTTTATTGGGCTCTCTGGCTCTGGTGGCTCCCATTTGATTCCAGCTAGCTTTGCTGCGAGCTGCTTGATGGCAATTGCAGCTGGACTGGTGGGATTCTTGATTACAAGGGGTACACCATAGGCTGAAGCACGCTTGACCTCAGGATCCTCGGGTATCATTGCTAGAACTGGAACCTCCAGAATAGCCTCAATCTCCTCCTGGGTGAGCTCCGTCTTCTCGTTGGTAACCCTGTTCAGTATGGCGCCAAGGGGAAGAGTCCCCAGCTTTTCAGCTATTAACTTCGTTTTGAGGGAGTCCGTTATCGCCGATATCTCAGGGTTGGTAACGACTATGAGCTCCTTACCGATGAGAAGCGCAGTAACGGAGGTCATCTCAAGACCTGCCGGAGCGTCTATAAGAACAAAGTCCGCCATCTGGCCGATTTCTCTGATGAGCTCCCTAAGCCTCTCCGGCTTTGCCTTTTTAACCTTCTCAAGACTGAGTCCACCCGGTATGACCTTAACGCCTGCCGGGCCCTCGTATATAGCATCCCTCAGGTCAGCTTCCCTTGCAAGAACATCGTGAAGAGTTATTGGAATATCTTCCATACCAAGCACAAGGCTCAGATTTGCCATGGTAATATCCGCATCAAGGAGTATGACCTCCCTACCGAACTGCGCTAGAGCAACACCAAGGTTTGCAACGGTCGTTGTTTTACCTGTACCACCCTTTCCAGATGCAAAGACTATCGATCGACCTTCCAAAGGCGACACCTCCGAATGAATGCTACTGCCAAATTGTTTCGACACATACCCAAAGGTAATCTGGGTTACGTGTAAGAAATATGAAAGCTGTGCTTTTATCTTTTGCGGTTCATCCAAAAAGAAGATAAGCAAAGTGGAAGAAATCCCAAAACTACGTCTCAAGGCTCACCTGCATCAGAGGCCTCTTCTTTGTCCTCGTTCTCTTCAGCCCCCTTTGAAGAATCCCCTCCAAATGCCTTCTTGAATGCTACTGCAGCTTCACCTGCACTCTTGAAGAGTTTAAGCATCTCCATTGGAAGTGTTAGCACAATGACGTTGCTCTTGTCACTCGCCACGTCACTGATGGTCTGTAGAGTCCTGAGTTGAAGGGCCATCGGATGTTCGCTGATGATTTCAGCAGCCTCACGAAGCTTCTCAGCGGCCTGCTTCTCCGCCTCTGCCAATAGAATCCTAGCCCTTCTCTCCCTCTCGGCCTCCGCCTGCCTGGCCATTGCCCTCTGCATGCCACTCGGGAGCTCAACATCCTTTATCTCAACAGTTGAGACTTTTATTCCCCAAGGGTCTGTTGCCTCATCTATAATCTTCTGGAGCTGAAGGTTGAGCTTCTCCCTCTCGCTTAGCAGTTCGTCGAGGTGTGCCTGACCTATGACGCTCCTCAGCGTTGTCTGAGCGATCTGACTAGTCGCCATTATGTAGTTGCTGACTTGTGTGACAGCCTTAACCGGATCTATGACGCGGAAGTAAACGACCGCATTGACCCTCACCGGGACGTTGTCCTTGGTTATGGTTTCCTGAACCGGCACATCGAGAACCCTCGTACGCAGGTCGACTATCACCGCCTTTTCGAATATCGGGATTATGAAGAACAGTCCTGGCCCCCTGGCGCCTACTACCCTTCCAAGGCGGAAGATCACTGCCCTCTCATACTCCTTCACTATTTTGATGGCGCTTGCTAGTATTATTAATACAAACAACAAAACGATTGCCAAAACCATTGTCTCAGCGCCCACCACATCATTCACCTCCTCCGACCTTTTCAGCCCTTTCAACGATAAGCGTCAAACCTTTCACCTCCACGACCCTAACCCTAGTTCCAACGGGAATCCTCTCCCCGTTTTTGCTCTCTGCCTTCCACAGTTCACCATGGAGCTTTATCATTCCCTCAGGATCGAGATCCTCCGCAACCTTTCCGATTTCCCCAATCAGCTCCTCCTTGCCAGCCTCGGGTTTCCTGCGATGGGCCCTGACCACAGTTGCCACGCCGAACAGGAAAAACAGACCAAGTAGGATGCCCATCACGATTATCGCTATTCTGAGCAACGAATAGGTTTCCCCGCTCACGAGATAGACACCCCCGTTTCCCCCAAACAACATTATTCCTCCAAGGATAAAGGTTATGACACCAGCTACCGTGAAAAGGCCGAAAGTTGGTGTTAATGCCTCAGCTATGAAGAATATCATCGCCAGACCTATCAGGAGAAGCCCGGCACTGTTATAGCCGAAGTACCCAAGACCTACAAGCCCAAGAACTAGGAGTATCGCCCCAAGTGTCTCCGGAACGTGCCACCCGGGAGTGAGGAATCCAAAGATGAGACCTATTATCCCGATGTTCAACAGAAGGTACGCCACAGAGGGATTGGTTATGTACTGTATGAGGGTGTCCTTGAACGAGGGTTCTATCCTCACCACCTTTACATCCGTGAAGTTTAGAAGGACATATCCCTTCCCCACCACTGGAATTTTAGTCTTCATACCGTTGGTCTTTTTGAGAAGATCTGGAACGTCCTCGGCTACCGCTTCTATAACATGTGCCTTTAGGGCCTCCTCCGGTGTGAGGCTGAGATCCTCCGTTATGAACTCAACGGCCGCAGTCTCGTTCCTTCCGCTCTCCTGGGCAAGGGAGCGCATATAGGCCATGTAGAAATTCCTTATTTTCTCAGGAGCTTTTATTATCGTTCCATTCTGGGCATAGCCCATTATGGGTTCACATGCCCCGATGCTCGTTCCGGGGGCCATCACGATCAGATGAGAACCCATTGCTATGTACGTGCCTGCTGAAGCCGCTATAGCCCCCCTTGGGGCAACGTAGATAATGACTGGGACGGTGGAGTTCTGAATCTCAGAGACTATCCTCATCATAGCATCCCCGAGGCCCCCTGGAGTGTTGAGCTCTATTATGAGTGCCTCGGCGTGGGCATCCTCTGCTTCCTTTATGTATCTTGCAAACTGATCCACGGTATAGCTCGTGATAGTGCCCTCTATCTTCGCGACGTAGACTACCCTGCCCGTATTCTGGGCACCCACCAAACCGATTATTTCCAGTGTGAGCAGAAGCACCACCAATGTCAGGGCCAACTTCGCCCTCATGATTACCGCCGTTATTAGTACTACTAAAGGGTTTAAATCTTTTGCCTTACTCCCGAAAGTGATTTATATGCGGCCAGCGATTTTTATACTATGGAGATCAGGCAACTCCTCAAGGCATACAAAGCCTCCCAGAGAGAAGAAAAAATCGAAGTAGCGTGGAGGCTCGTAAGGGAGGCTGCCAAGTATTCTAGGCGAGAGCCGTACTGGGAATTCCTGAGGAGAGAGTTTGGAGTGAAACCAGAGGAGATTAAGGATGTCCTCCGATTTCTCGAGGAGAAGGGCGAGATTGAAGTCCACCGCTCCGTAGACGGAAGGCACCTCTGGGTCTCAACCCTAAAGGATATAAGGGAGAACCCCGTTAGGCTCGACCGATGGCTGAGATCGACCTCCAAAAGACAACCCACGAAATGATACACAACGGGACCTGGAAGTTCGAGGGCGGAACGTTTTACCAAATCCTCCGCCTCCCTGACGGCAGGAGCGTTAGGGCTGGCTATGATGGGGAGAACTTCCTATTCCAAGATAACCTCACGAAGAAGGAAAAAAAGCTTGTCAAAAAAAAGATCTCCTTCATCCTCGGCCTCGATATAGAGCTCGATTCCTTCTACGCCGAGATAAGCGATTCACCCTTCGCCTTTCTCATTGAGGAGTTTTATGGGTTAGCAGCTCCAGGAGCACCAGAGCCATACCAGGCGCTGGTGGAGGTCATAGCTCAGCAGCAGGTGAGCTTCGACTTCGCTCAAAAAACCATAGCAAACCTCGTGAAGATAGCAGGAGACCCCGTTGGAGATTTATACGCCTTTCCAACCCCGGAGAAGATAGCGGCCCTTGGAGAGGAGTTGAAAAAGACCAAACTTGGCTATCGCGGTAATTACATAAAGTCTCTCACGAATCTATATCTAGAGGAGAAAATAAACCTCGAGCTTTGGGACCTCGATGTTGACGATGCCATAAGGTATCTGACCAAGTTTCGAGGAATAGGGAAGTGGAGCGCGGAGCTGTTTTTAGCTTACGGCCTCAGAAAGAATGTCTATCCCGCCGGAGACCTTGGCATGAAGAGGGGAATCGCAAAGATATTTAGGAAGAGTCCGAAAGAAGTCAAGGAAAGGTATGTTAGGGAAATAATAGAACCATATGGGAAGTGGAAGGGCCTTCTAGCCTTCTACGTCCTCTGCTACGACAGGAAGACCGAGATGGAGAGGAAAAAGAGATGAACGAGATACTCATAAGCTTACCAAAGAAAAAGTTCAAAGCCCTCAAAGACCGCGATATAAACGCCCTAATTGAAGAGAACCTTCCAAAGGTTGAAGATACCCTCAAAACAGAACAGGAGGAGTTCCTTCGGGAGAAGGTTAGCAAACTCGAGGAGAAGCTCCGCGAGATGGAAGCAGGGATAGAAGAGCTTAGGGAGTTCTACGAAAAGGCCCTAAAGGACAAGGAGCTTATGACGGCGGAACGCGAGAGGCTCAAAAGGGAAAACGCCGAGCTGAAGGCAAAGTTCGAGGAGGAGAGATGGAAGGTTCACAAAACGTGAACAAGTCGTTCATGGAGCGTGAACGAAATGAAGGTCATCATCAAACCCGAAAAGGGCTTCGGGAAGATTGAAGTCGAACTCTATGAGGAACTTTCAGAAAAGCTCAAAAGGCTGAGCGAGAGGTATGGGGTTCCGCTCAAAAGAGCTGTAGAGATAGCCCTGACCGGCGAGTTCAGAGAACCCGCTGGAGAGCTTGAGGAACTGGAGAGAAAGGTTAGAGAGCTCGAGGAGAAGACCTGGAAACTTGAGAAGGAGTACTCCTCGCTCCGCTTCAAAGCCTATGGTCTGAGTGAAGACAATAAGGTTCTGGCTATAGAACTCTCTGGCTTAATAGCCGAGAACAACCAGCTTCGACGATTTCTGAGAATGAAGCCGGAGAGGAACCTCAAGCTGAGAAAGCTTATATCCTACTACCTCCAAGGCTAACCCGCGGATGATGACAGCGAATTGCGCGGATCGGTGAAGAGAAACGCTATCTGACGCCGTCCCGGCGGGCAATGAGGAATCCAAGACGGGCTGAGCATCGCGATGACGTACCCTATGAGCGCCGAGCCCGTCCGGGGCGCTTTCTCCGGCGCCTCCTAGGAATCAACCTGACGGGACTTCCACAGTCGGGGCAGATCCCTCCTGGCGGCTCTTCCTCGAACTTTCTCCCGCAGCCTACACAGACGTAGTTCCAGCGGATGAAGCGCTTTATACCGCGCTTTAGGGTCTTGAACTCCAACCCGAGGGTTTTGGCTATGTTCTGGAGGTTGTAGTCGTCGGTGAAGAGAACCCCTTTAAGCTCGTAGGCCAAAGCAAGAACCTCCAAATCGGCCTTACTCAACTCTCCTAACTCGCCGGTATTTTTCGCAGCGTTTCTAACGATCTCTATGCTCTCCCTGGAAGGAACCAAGACCCTGACCTTGCCAGCACTGATTAAACCCTCTAAAAAAAGCCTTGATTCTGGATCCTTCACCTCTTCGACCACTTCTGGAGACGTTGCACCCTCAACATCAATTCCCTGAATAAATATGGCAGCATCTATTACCATAACTTTTCCCTCTTCCCTCATGGCATCAACTTGGAGAAACCCTTTTTTAGATTTCCGTCGAAAGGAAAGCGGTGGTGGTATGAAGGTTGATCTCAACTCGGACCTCGGCGAGAGCTTTGGGAGGTATAAGCTCGGCCTCGACGAGGAGGTTATGAAGTACATCACGAGCGCCAACGTCGCGACCGGCTGGCACGCCGGTGATCCCCTAGTCATGAGAAAGACGGTAATGCTCGCGAAGGAGAACGGCGTCGCCGTCGGGGCCCACCCTGGCTACCCTGATTTGCTCGGCTTCGGCAGGAGGTACATGAAACTGTCTAAAGAGGAAGCTAGGAACTATCTCCTCTATCAGATAGGCGCTCTGCACGCCTTTGCTAAAGCCGAAGGCCTCGAGCTCCAGCACATTAAACCTCACGGTGCCCTCTACAACGCTTTAGTTAAGGAGGATGAGCTTGCGAGAGCGGTAATTGAAGGGATAGCTGATTTCGATAAGAACCTGATTTTTGTAACGCTCTCCGGTTCAAGGGTGGCTGAGATAGCGGAGGAGATGGGTGTTAAGGTGGCCCACGAGGTTTTCGCTGACAGGGCCTACAACCCAGACGGCACACTCGTTCCCAGATCGAAGCCCGGGGCGGTGATAGAAGACAGGGGGGGAATAGTGGAGCGAGTGGTTTCGATGGTCAAGGACGGCGGCGTTAGGACGATAGACGGCGAGTGGGTCGAGCTGAAGGTCGACACCATCTGCGTTCACGGGGACAACCCGAAAGCTGTGGAGATAGCGGCCCACGTGAGGAATGCACTTGAGGAGGAGGGAGTGAAGGTAGTGCCGATGAAGGAGATAGTGCGGTGAACCCCATGATACCAGAGCTAAAACCCGCCGGCGACTCTGCCCTTCTGATTTCCTTCGGCGAGACTATAGAAGAAGAGATAAACAGTAGGGTCCACGCAATAGCAAGGGCAATAGAAAAGGCCGATTTCGAGTGGCTCGTCGAGGTGGTGCCTGCCTACTCCTCGCTCCTCGTGGTTTACGACCTGCTGAAGGTTTCCTACGCAGAAGTTGAGAGCGCTATAAAGCCACTGTTAAGCGCTGAAACAGAGTCATTCAGAGGCAGGCTCGTTGAGGTTCCTGTCGTTTACGGCTCATCCTACGGCCCGGACATCGACTTCGTTGCAAAACACAACGCTCTCACCGTTGATGAGGTTATTGAAATCCATTCCAGACCAGTTTACCTAGTCTACTGCCTCGGCTTCCTCCCGGGCTTCGCCTACCTTGGCGGGATGGACGAACGCATAGCAGCGCCCCGTCTGGAGAAACCTCGCCTGAAAGTTCCGGCCGGCTCTGTGGGGATAGCGGGGAAGCAGACCGGCATCTATCCCCTCGAAAGCCCCGGCGGCTGGCGGCTCATCGGAAGGACGCCGTTGAGGCTTTTCAACCCGTCAAAAGATCGACCAACGCTCCTCCAGCCGGGAGATAGGGTGAAGTTCGTGCCCATAAACGAGAGCGAGTTCAGGGATCTGTACGAGAAGGAGTGGGGTGAAAGCGTTGATTGAGCTCCTCAAGGTCCCTTCTCTCCTGACGGTTCAGGACTCCGGAAGGCCCGGCTACAGAAAGCTGGGGGTGCCTGTTTCCGGCTTCATGGATGACTACTCCGCGAGGATAGCAAACTACCTCGTTGGAAACCCCGGAAACACTCCGCTTTTGGAGTTCCTTTTAGCAGGGCCGACGATAAGGTTCAATGCCTCTGCCGTTTTTGCCGTCGCCGGGGACGTTGACGTTAGGCTCAACGGCCTTCCGGTTGAGCTCTGGAGGAGCTACTGGGCGAAGAGGGGCGATATTATTGAGGTTGGAACTCTAAAGGACGGCCTCTACGGCTATATAGCCTTTGCCGGCGGAATAAAGTGCGAAAAAGTTTTGGGCAGCTGCTCGGCCTACCCCAAGGCAGGTCTAGGGAGGCCACTAAAGAGCGGTGATAGGTTAAGCCTGAGCTACGCACTTTTGACAGGTAGGGAGGGGCGCTATCTGCCCCAAGAGCTGAGACCTGACTACTCAGCCAAAGAAGTAACCGTTAGAGTCATTCCCGGCCCTAACCTGGAGCACTTCACTGCTGGGGGTGTTAAAACCTTCATGAGTTCGGCCTACACAGTGACGCCAGAAAGCGACAGGATGGGCTACCATCTAGACGGCCCGAGGATAGAACACTCCAAAAGAGGTGCCGACATCATTACTGAACCTCTCCTCCCAGGAGCTGTGCAGATTCCCGCGAATGGAAAGCCGATAGTGATGATGAAGGATGCTCAAACCACGGGCGGCTACGCCTGGATAGCGACAGTGATAAGTGCAGACCTTCCTCTTTTGGCGCAGAGTAGACCCGGAACGAGGATAAAGTTTAAGGAGGTGGACGTTAGGGAAGCTCAGAAAATTCTGAAGAGGCGCGAGAAAATGATGGAAGCAATAAAAGCGTTTCTTGATGGAAAAATGAGGGCCTACCGAATAAGAGCCGGAAAAGAAGAGAGGATAGCCTTCACAAAGGTGGAAAAGGCTTAGTCCTTCTTGCGCATTACCTTGACGACCTTGTAGGTTTTCCCATCACACTCGACTTCGCCGGTAATCTCGATTATCTTCACCTGGTCCCCCTCAAAGAGGCCCTCTGGCCTGAAGACGCCCGCTTTCTCCTCCTCGCTACATGGCTCAAAGCGGAGACGTATCACAGAGCCGAGTATTGCCATCCTTGGCTCAATGGCAACCTCCATGCTCGGTTCCACGACCTCGACGACGCGAACCTTGCCCTCATGAAGGGGACAGGAGTGCGATGGCATGCTCCTCACGCGGAGGATTTTATACCTCCTTCCAGGTTCAAGGTTCCCAACGCAGACTCCAGCCAGCTTGCAGGTCTTACAGGGTTCAGCCGGTCCATAGTAGATAAATTCAACACCGGGCCTTGCTAATTTTTCCCCAACTAAAGTGATTATTGCCATTTCAACACCTCCCTCCTGAGCGGTGATCATATGACGCCGGTGATTTTAGCAGCTTTTTCCGCCGCCTCCCTCGTTAAGCCGTCCCTTCCAAGGATAGTGTAGCGTTCGGGCCTGATTTTATGAGCTATGGTTAGCGCTTCCACGATCAACTCCGGGTCGATCCCCAACTCATATGCGTTAGTTGGTGCGCCAACCCTCTTTAAGGTTTCCCTAACCCTTTCCCACTTTAAGCCATGGAGGTAAGCCATTATTATCGTCCCAACACCAACCTGCTCGCCGTGCAGGGCTGGTTTCGATACTATGCCATCGAGGGCATGACTGAAGAGGTGCTCCGCACCACTGGCTGGCCTTGAGGAGCCGGCTATACTCATAGCGACACCGCCGCTTATAAGACCCTTCACGACCTTTCTAACGCTCTCCTCATTTCCGAGCCTTATTATATCGGCGTTTTTCATGACCATCTTGGCGCTCATCAGACTTAAAGATGCCGCATACTCGCTGTAGTACTCGCCCTTAATCCTATGAGCCAGCTGCCAGTCTTTAACGGCTGTCAAGTTGCTTATTATATCCCCAACCCCTGCCGCAAGGTAGCGGTAGGGCGCAGTCTTGATGACATTCACGTCGGCTATAACTGCTATGGGTGGAATTGCCTTTACAGAGGTTTTAACCCCGAGATCCCGGATTGATGCATTGGCGCTCGCTATCCCATCATGGGATGCAGTAGTGGGAAAGCTTATGAAAGGAACCCCTGTCCTGTATGATGCGAGTTTTGCAACGTCTATTATGCTCCCTCCACCCACAGCCACGAGCCATTTGATGTCCTCGTCCCGTATCCTCTCCATCGCCCTTTTGACTTCCTCCATAGTGGCACCTCTTATTGTGAGAGAAGAGACCTCAAACTTTTCCATCAGAGAATTTTCCACTTCCCATCCAGCTATCTTCTTCGTCCTCGGCCCGTAAAGCACCATCACCCTTCCACTGAGCCCGATCCTCATAGCAACGTTAACGACCTCCCCCTTTAGGTTCTCGCCCAAGAGGACCTCTCTAGGAAGCTGCATTATATGCATCACCCTCACCATCCGGTAAAGCTAGGGTAGGAAAAGCTTTAAGGCTATCGGAACAATCGCCTATAGGTGGTTAAATGGGGCTCTACGAGTTCTTTTACGAGTACTTTGTACTGCCCATAAAGGAAAACCAGGGCTACAATCTTGTTAACACACTAACCTACGCCTTAATTCTTGGTATAGCCGTTCTCCTCTTATACAAAATGCTGAAGCGAATGGGAATAAAGGTGAACGAGCAATTCTTCCAGGCCCTGATGCCCTACATAATACTCGGCCCGCTGATGAGGAGTATGACCGATATTGGAATCCTACCGAGGACATACTTGACTGTGAGCCCGGGCGGCTACTTCGTCATAGCAGCCTTTGCAATAGCGTCGCTCTACGTTGTGTGGCGACACGTCGGCCCTACTGAGATGTTCTACCCCATTTACAGGGACTTCGGACTGGTTCTGGTTGGAGGACTACTCTTCATTCTGATAATCAACATTGGAAAGGCTAGTTTTAACTGGGAAGTGCTGAAGTACTTCATCCCCTTCCTGCTCCTCGCCGAAGCATTTATCTGGATTCTAACGAGAAAGTTTGAGTTAATACGAGACAACAGCCTGCTGTTCTACACCCACTTCTACGACGCAACTACCACCTTCGTTGGGCTTCAGTTCTTCGGCTTCTGGGAGCAACACGTTTTGGCGAGGTGGCTTATGAATACCTTCGGAACGCCCGCCTCCATGTACCTTGAAAAGTTCTTGATACTCCTCCCGGTCGTCTGGATACTCGACAGGGAGATGAAGGACGAAGACCCGGATCTAATAAACTTCGTGAAGCTCACAATATTCATCCTCGGCTTCGGTCCGGGGACACGGAACCTGCTTATAATGCTCATGGGGGGAGGATAATGGAAGTAGTGTGGAGTGAGGTCGCTCTAAACCTTGCAAAGGACATTGAAAAAGCCGTGATTCCGCTGTTTGGAACAAAAAAAGCGGCAGAAGTTATCGGAGAAAATGTCAGCGGCGACACAACGGAGTACGTGGATAAAGTCTCAGAGGATATCGCCCTCTCCCGCCTCAACGCCCTGGGGGTAAACGTGGTTAGCGAAGAGGCGGGATTCATAGACAACGGAAGTGAATATACTGTGGTGATAGACCCAATAGACGGTTCTTACAATTTCATATCAGGAATTCCAATTTTTGCCTTCAGCTTTGCAGTCTTTAAGAAAGAAAAACCTGCGTATGGAGCAATCTACGAGTTCATACCCGGAAAGTTCTATGAAGCCATTCCAGGAGAAGGGGCCTTCATGAACGGTAAGCCCATACATGTGAGGAATCCTGAGAGGGGCAAGGAGGCTCTGAGCTTCTACACGAGAGGAAGATGTACGGGAATAATCCAAAAGGTGAAGCGCGTCCGCGTCCTGGGTGCAATAGCCGTGGAGCTCACATATCTCGCCAAAGGAGCCATCGATGGAGTCCTCGACATAAGGAACTATGTGAGGCCGACGGACATTGCGGCCGGTGTACTAATAGCGAGGGAGGCAGGTGCAATAGTGACGGACGAGAGGGGAAAGGAACTCAAACTCAAGCTTAGCGCAAGCGAGAAGACCAACATAATAGCCGTTAATAACCAGTACCTACTAGAAATGATACTGGAGGAGATGGAAAATGGGCCTTGAGCGCTACTTTTACCGCTACGGAAAGGCCACCTTTACACTCTTCCTCGTCAACGTGACAGTCTACATCATTGAATCAATAGCTAGCGGAAACCCAATCTCAATAAGCATTAACGTCCTGCTCAGAATCGGCCAGTGGAACTACGCGGTCCTGAACTATGGATGGTGGTGGGAGCTCTTCACGGCCATGTTCGTCCACGTTGGAATACTCCACATAGGATTCAATATGTATTTCCTGCTGATGATGGGGAGGCAACTCGAGGGCATCATAGGGCCTAAGAGGCTCGCCATGGTTTACCTCGTTTCAGGCTTCATTGGCAACCTTATAACCCTCTTTCTGCTACCCCCAAACTCCGTGAGTGCCGGTGCGAGCGGGGCTCTCTTTGGCATAGTAGGAACTCTGATAGTCATCATGGGCGTAGTCGGCGGTAACATACAGGGGGCGCTCCTCAACGCCTTTGTATTATTCCTGATAAATAGCATCCTACCAGGGGTCAATGCATTCGCTCATCTCGGCGGCTTGCTGACCGGAATGGCTATCGGTTACTACTATGGAAAAAGAATACGAAGCAGGCTTCTCACAATGCAGTACGGCTATGGATGGTAATACCCAGCTCCCTTGATCCACTTTTTCCCCACCAAGCTTTGCGTCAGCAAAGGTTGTTTGATCAAACTTTTCCCCAGAAAAGTTTGCTATGGTGGGCCCGCGGGGGTTCGAACCCCGGACCTCCGCCGTGTGAGGGCGGCGTCATAACCAGGCTAGACCACGGGCCCGCTCCCGGCATAGAGAAAGGGAACGAAAATATAAAACTTTCGCCCCTAAGCTTCCTCAAGTATTTCCCGAGGAGCTCCAGCGAACTCCACCAGATACTCTGCCTCTACTATGTGGAGCCTTCCAGGCACAACCATGACGTGGGGTTGCCTCCCAAACTCCTCGTTTATCATGTCCCTAACGTAGCCGGCCTTAAGCGTTGGATTCAAAGAGCCGGCCCTTGCTAGGACAACTACTAGCGTGTCCAGCGTAAAAACTTCTTGCCTCTTCCCCTCCTCAACCTGAAGGAGAATCTCCATGGCCTCGTTGGCAGTCATGTAACGGTTCTGTTCGGCCTTTATGTCCAGAAAAAGAAGCGTGTGGAGGCCCCTCTCGCGGTTTTCTCTTATCACGTCATAGTGGCTCGTTGGAAACCAGTTCTTCTCAGGGTAAGCAACAGTAGCACTCTTGCCAAACTTGTATATCTGGAGTCCGGTTACTGCTATGGCGGAATATATGCTCGGCGCATGGATGACGTAACTCTCTATTCCCATCTTCTTTGCTCTTATTCTCAGCTCAGAGTGAGTTGTTGCCACCATTGGGTCTCCCGCGGTAAGGAACGCAACATCCTTTTCCTGAGCCTCTTTCAATACTATTCTCTCGAAGTTGAGCTCAACATCCTCCCTGTTCAGTCTCCGTATCGGCTTCCCTATAAGTCCCTCTATTCTCTCAAGTGTGGTCCCAGCGAGGAGAGACGTGTAGAATTCCGAAAAAACAAGATTACATTTTCTCGCCGTTTCAAGGCCCTTCAGAGTTATATCCCTTTCGTCGTAAAGTCCGACTCCAATGAAATACAACGCCATCTTCTCACCAGTTGGGCTTTGTAGTGAAACTTTTAAGATTGACGCATTCTAATACCCAAAGGTGTCCACTAAAGGTTATAAAGATGCCTTCTTCACTTCGTATTTAGGTGATTCATGTTGAAAAATGGCACTCACAAATTTGATTTAGAGGGAACATTCGTTTTAATCCCTAAGAAGCCGGACATAAAGTATCTCTACCTTGAAATTACAAACAGATGTAATCTGCGCTGTGAGATGTGCTTCAAGCAGTACTGGGAGGATCCTGAGGGAGATATGGACTGGAACCTCTTCCTTAAAATTCTTAACGACGCTGAGGAACTTCCAGAGCTCGAAATGATTTACTTCGGCGGAATCGGCGAGCCGACAGTTCATCCCCGCTTTATGGAAATGGCTCGGGAGGTAAAGAAGCGCGGCTTTGCACTTGGAATAAGTACAAACGGCTTTCTTCTAACGGACAAACGGATAGAGGAGCTCGTGAAACTTGGCCTTGACCTGATATACTTCTCCGTGGACTCGGTTCCCACTCAACCCGTTGATATTGGACACATAAAACCGGACATAACAGGCTCTAGGATCCGAAAGATTCAGAATGTTAAGAAGGAACTGGGAAAGGACATCCCCCACATAGGAGTGGAGGTCGTCGTGACTAAGGAAAACTACCGGGAGTTGGTTGATATAGTCAACTACCTCGGTTCCCTTGGAGTGGACACCGTCCTGATATCGAATCTAATACCAATAACAAAGGAACATGCGGACCTGATAGTCTACGATGGAAGCGTCGATATGAAACCCATAATAGACAAACTGGAGGCAGTTTATCACGGCTACATATACAAGCTTGCAGAGTTTTCCCTAAGGACGGAAAGACACTGTGAGTTCGTGGATAAGAAGGCCGCCGTCGTCAGATGGGACGGTGAAGTGGCTCCCTGCTATCGCTTCCTGCATACCTATCCTGAGATAGTCTTTGGTAGGGAGAAGAAGGTACTCGCCTACTCCTTCGGCAACGTGAGAGAAAAAAGTCTGACGGAAATATGGACAAGCAGGGACTACAGCTGGTTCCGCTTCGTTGTCAAAAACTCGCTCTACCCGAGTTGTGCAGACTGTCCTTTGAACGAATCCTGCTCCTTTGTATGGGACACTGAATCAGACTGCTGGAGCAACAAGCCAAGCTGTGCCGACTGCTTATGGTCGAGAAGAATAGTGCTCTGCCCCATCCCTGAGAAGGGTATGAAAGGATTCTGGTGAGTTAAACAAATGTGCTTTCTATACACCATGTACTCCACTTTTTTCGCTTTCGTCAAGTTTATTAGCATCAATGTACAAAAATGATTCGCAGAATATTAGGAGGCATCGAAGTATGTACGCCTACTGGGGTAAGATTCTGAGAGTAAACCTGACTGATGGCACAATAAAGGAAGAAACCTTCGACGAGGACTTCGCTAAGAAATGGCTGGGAACAAGGGGCTTTGGCATATACTTCCTCCTCAAGGAGATGAACCCAACCGCGGATCCACTGAGCCCCGAGAACAAGATTATTTATACCACCGGCCCGTTGACTGGAACCACTGCTCCGACCGGCGGAAGGTATATGGTAATCACAAAGAGTCCATTGACTGGATACATAGCCATGGCGAACTCTGGAGGCTTCTTCGGAGCCGAACTAAAGTTCGCGGGC
>JALTCK010000139.1 GCA_027074805.1 Thermococcus sp.
GCCGTGGGGTAGCTTGGTCCATCCTGCGGGCTTTGGGAGCCCGTGACCCGGGTTCGAATCCCGTCGGCCCCACCATAGGAAACTTTGCTTGCGCAAAGTTTCATCAAAAAGTTTTGACCGTTTGACTGTCCTTCTTGAATTTGTGTACCTTAAACAGAGAGTTGAAATGAGGGGGTTTCATCAAAATCTCGAGTTTACAGTGTTTCACTTTTCAAACGGCGTCCGAAGGACGCCAAAAATGAAGTTGAAACTGGTTAGAGGTTTCATCTAATAAGTAACCCCGCTCATAGAATTGCAATTAACCGAGCACACTAAAACCTCTTGGCACTTCCAGGCAGTAAGAACTATTTGATCAAACTTTTCCCCAGAAAAGTTTGCTGGTTGGAGCCCCGGGCGGGGTTTGAACCCGCGACCTGCCGCTTACCAAGCGGCCGCTCCGCCAGGCTGAGCCACCGGGGCGTCGATGATAGCATGCAGATCAGCGTTTATAAATTTTTCTCTCCGAGTTTTTCAACAAGCCCTTCCAAGACGGCTTTGAAAGTTGCAGCGTCTATCCATTTGATTCCCATCTTCTGGGCCCACGTGAGTATTCCAACGTCTGCTGAGACTATTGTTGCGTCGAGTTCTTTAGCTAGGAGGATGAGTTCGAAGTCCTCTTTGCTGTCCACTATCCCCTCCCTCAGGGCCTTGCGATAGTTTCGCCTCAGCTTCTGGATGATTTTATCGACGTTGTCCGTCTCGATGACACTCTCTCTCACAGCTTTCTCTGCCACTCTAAGTCCCTTATCTATTCTCCTCCGGATGTCTTCTATGAGCTCATAAACGACAAAGGCCGGGACTTTTAAGTCGTGGACGTTTGGGGGTTTTTTTATGATGTATAGTTCTATGCTCGGGAGGAGTTCATCTTCGTCCATAAAGTGGAGCACTTCTCTGTATATTCCAGGGGGCATGTAAAATTCAACCCTTCCAAAAAGCTTCTCGGCGTATCTTAAAAAGACCCTCATGGCCTCTGTGGGGTTATCCCCGAACTTCCCCCTTACATCTGGGTTGACGAAGATGCTCGTATCTAGGACGAATCTCATGTTCACCACAACCTTATTTAGTCCCGACGATTTAAAACGATTGGTGAAAGCATGAAGGTTGGAGTGGTTTTTGGGATAAGTGAGCTTGCAGATCCGAAGGCGTTTGAGGGAAAGGCCTCACGTTTTCTGACTGAACTGGCGAAGGAATTTGATCCCGTTGGGGGGATAATGCTAGGGAGCAGAAAGGAGTTCAAAGAGCTTAAGAAAGAACTCAACTTCAACGAGGTGGATGTCATCGTTCTCTATCCCCTCACAGGTGGAACGGAGGGTTTTCTCAAGGAGTTTTCGGTTTTCAGGCGTCCCATCGTAGTCTTTGGGGATCCTTATAACAACTCCCTTGCGGCAGGCATGGAACTCAGGGAGTATTTCAGGGAGCGCCTCGTCCCATCTACCCTAGTCACGAACTTTAACGAGCTTAAAGCGGCTATTCTTGGCTATGACGACATAAAGGAGCTCTTTGATAAGTTCTTGAGAACTAGAATCGGGCTCATAGGAAGGGTCTCCCCGTGGCTCATCAACGAGCGTTTTGAACTGCCTTACACTCACGTCAGCTTGAAGAAGTTCTACGAGTACTACGACGCCACGAGCGATGAAGATGGGTGGGGGGTAGTTGAAGATATCGTTGAACGAGCAACCCAGATTAGGGAGCCTGACAGGGATGCCTTTGTGAAGGCCGGAAGGATATACGTTGCGATAAAGAGAATCCTGGAGGATTACAGGCTTGATGGTTTCACAATCGGTTGCTTTGACCTTATAGGGAAGATAGGTTCTACTCCCTGCCTGGCATTGGCAATGTTCAATGCTCAGGGAATTCCGGCAGCGTGTGAGGGTGAACTAAACTCCCTCCTTGGTATGATGATAGTGCGCCGCTTTTTTGATAAACCCTCTTTCATGGGTAATATAGCAAACTACGGCGAGAACTATCTAATTTTGGCTCACTGTACAGCACCACTTATAGGTAGCTATATCCTTAGAAGTCACTTTGAGAGCGGGACGGGAGTTGGCGTTGACGTTGAGCTACCAAAGGGAAGGGCTAGTCTGCTTAAGATACGAGGGAGGAAGGCTATTGTGGCTAACGTCGATGTGGTTTCGCAGGAACACAGCGAGATGCGTTGCAGAACCCAGCTCAAGATCAGAGTGGAAGATGCTTTTGACTTCATAGACGGAACCATCGGGAATCATCACCTTCTGGCCTACGTTGATAGTGAAGAACTCGCAGACCTGCTGAGTGAGCTCGGCTTTGAGGTCATGCTCTACTGACATTTACTTCTATTTTTAAACCAATGACGGGGCGTATTAGACCCATAATGGTTCTGTTTTCTGCGGAAGGAATGTTCAAGCACCAATAAGGGTATCTATTTATGTTAGGCCTCTCCTTTGTGGTGATTCTGATAGTCGTTAGAGTCTACTCTATCCTGCTGAGAACTCGACCAGTCATGCCGGTAACAATGCTGCCCAAATACAAGAAGAGCTAGAGAAAATAAAGGGAGAGTGGTCAGCTTGCCTCTGCCCCAAATTTTCCTCCAAAGAACTTTAGGCCAAGCCACACTGCAACCCCGGCTCCTACGAATATTGGATTTAGGGTAATTCCTGCCAATCCTATGGCCCCGACTACTGCCCTCGTCCATTTCTTTAGGTGAGCTCTGTAGAATCCTGTTAAGGATACTGCCAGTAAGTACATGACGAAAAGTGTGGCTATCAGGTAGTAAATCACTTCTAAGGCCGTAGATACTGTCCAGTGGGGGACAGTTATGAGGAACATCTGCGGGTGCGTGAAGTAGATGTATGGTCCAACGTAGCCTGCCAGTGCGTACTTAACGGCGTTCATTGCGGTCTTCCAGAAGTCTCCACCCGCTATGGCAGAGCCTGCGTAGCTAGCAAGGGCAACTGGTGGTGTTACATCGGCGAGGATTCCAAAGTAAAACACGAAGAAGTGTGCTGCTAGGAGGGCTATGAGGGTGGTGTAACCCGGAACCGGTTGGTTGTAAGGTGGGGTGTTCTGGACGAGCATATAGATGGCTGGGGCTGAAACTAGGGAGGTTATGATATAATTAGCAGTCGTTGGAACGCCCATTCCGAGGATGAGGCTGAATACCATTGTCAGTATGAGGAGGAGCCAGAGGTTGCCTCCTGTAAGGCTTATTAGGCGGTAGCCTATGTTGGTCAGCTCACCGGTCATTGTGAGGACGCCCTGTATCAATCCAGCGGCAGCGGCTGCTAGCATTACACTAACGCTCGTTTTACCAGCATCGATCATTGCTTCATACGTTGCCCTGTACATCATCTTGCCGCTATCGAGCTTGGAGCGGTAGCCGACGATTATTGAGAACAGGATTCCGAAGACACCGGTCATGAGGACTATCTGCTCCTTTGTCATCATCAGGTACTTGGTGAGGGCAATGAAGAGGAGGAAGAGCGTAGTTATCCAGTACTTCTCATTGAACTCCACTCCTTTCTTGACGAGAGCCAGTGCTGTAATGACAAGGAATACGGCGAGGAGGGTCAGTGCAGAAGTTATCGCCCAGCTCTTGCCAGTGAACATGAGGAAAGTCGCTAGGAGTGAAATTGCCACGTAGAGTTTCTCGTTTCCGATTATCTCATCCCTCGAAATCCAGGCGACCCAGATGGCTATACCGAGTGATGAGACTGCCGCAATGTGCGGTGCTATTCCCCACACGAGGGCAACTGTAATGACGATTATTGGCAGGAGGATGTAGAGCTTCCTCAGGAAATAGGCCATGGTTTTGAACGCCTCTGCTGCCATGCCTTTGAGTCCGAGCCTTTTCGTCTCGAGGTCGATGAAGAGATAGACGCCTCCGTAGTAAACCAGTGCTGGAATGACTGCGGCTATGATGAGTTTGTTATAGGGTATGTTGAGGAACTCAGCCATGATGAAAGCTGCGGCGCCCATGATTGGTGGCATTAGCTGACCCCCTGTTGAAGAAACAGGCTCCACCGCCCCAGCGATCTCGGGTGGATAACCGGCCTTTTTCATTAGGGGTATCGTGAAGGTGCCTGTTGTGAGAACGTTAGCGACGCTCGAACCACTGACCATTCCCATGAGTGCGCTTGAGACCACTGCTGACTTAGCAGGACCGCCTGGCCTTTTTCCGAAAAGGCTTATCATGAACTCTGTTATGTAATCGCTCACCCCGATTTTAAGCAAGAATGCCCCAAAGAAAACGAATGCGAATACGTAGATTGTCATGACAAAGAATGGGATTCCAAAGATTCCCTCGTCGAAGTAAAGTTGCTGGACGAAACGGTGCCAGTTGAAGTTTATGGCGTAGATCCCATAGGCTAGGAATATAAGGACAATTGCCGGTAGGACCCATCCTAGGACCCTTCTTGCAGCTTCAAGGACTAGTATTATGGCGATTAGGCCCATAACGACGTCGGTGTTGTTAACGAGTGAAGTCACGATATAACGCTGATAAACTGCAAAAAGGTAGAGTGTTGAAATCACTCCAAGTGCCCCGAGCAGGTAGTCGGGTATGGAGACTTTCTTAAAGTACTTCTCCTTTTTGAACATTGGGTAGAGGAGGAAAGTGATTATCATGAGCATTGCCATGACGAAGGCTTCTCCCTGCTTGGGTTGGAAGGTTATCTTCAGGAAGTCGAGTTCTATTCCGAGCCTCGAGAACAGGTCGTAGAGGGTGTAGTTGAAGTTGAATATGAACAGGATTTCATAAAGGCCTATGAGTATGGCTGCAATGTTAACAACCATGTTAAGTCTCGCCGTTAGGGTCCTCGTGCGCTCTATAACCACTTCCTCGGCCTCAACAACATCTATGCTTGGTTCCTCGGCCATGCTACCACCTCCCTATTATCATAACAATCAGAGGAACCCGTTTAAGGCTGAAGTTCACGAGCAGGGGGCGCTTTGGGCTTCTCAGAACGGCGACGTTATCAACGGTTATATTGACATGGTTTATCGGTATGAACCAGTACTGGAAGTTCTTCCCAAGGTAGTCGTTGCAGTGCTTATAGTAGTTCCCGTTCTTCTCGCCCTGTATATCCTCTGGAAGGCCCGCACCGAAGTCCCCCCACTCCATGCCAATCGCGTAGAAGCCGCTGGAGTTTCCAACAAGGACTTCTACGACCTCTATCCTCTCAACGCTGTGGATGTAGTTTATTTTAATTTTCGAACCTGCGGGAAAAATGTATGCCTTCCCTCCGTAGCTCACCTGAACGGCGCTGACGGGGAAAAGTAGAACTATGAGAAAACCAATAACTAAAAAAGAAAGAATCTTTCGACTCAAAGCTACCCCCTCATGGTTTTAGGTTGTCGGGTATTGACTTGCCATTCTCCTCGTAGTATTTGATCGCTCCGGGGTGGAGTGGGATGCTCATACCGTCGAGGGCAGTGTCAAAACTGATGTATTTGGCTTTGGCGTGGACCTGCCTGAGGGTCTCTACGTGCTTGAAGAGAAGCATGGTCATGGCGTAGACAACGTTGTCCGGGACGTCAGCGTTGACTACGAGAACGGCCTTAACTGCTAGAGTTGGGGTGTCAACTGTCATCCCCTTGTAGGTGCTCTTCGGGAGCTTCTGGGTGACATAGAAGATGTACCCTTTGTCTTTGAGCTTCTGGTATATGTCACTTCCGATCGGGAGGACCCTTACTGGCGTCTGGACGGCTATCTGTTCAATGGCCGGAGTGGGGGCACCTGAAACTATTACAGCAGCATCGATTTGGCCGAGCTTGAGCTGCTGGGCAGCTTCGCTGAACTTGACGTAAACCTTCTCGACGCTGTCCCACACGCCAGCAGCCTGGAGTATCTGTTGAGCTGCAACGGCGGTTCCACTTCCGGCGGCTCCAACTGCCACTTTCTTACCCTTAAGGTCTTGTAGACTCTTTATGTTGCTGTTGGCGAGAACAACGAACTGGATGGTCTCAGGATAAAGGGCGGCTACACCGCGGAGCTTCTTTATAGGATTGCCTTTAAATGCGTCGAGCACGACACCATTGTAGGCATAGTAAGCAACATCGTTCTGCATGATTGCCGCTTGTGCGTTGCCGTTGCCAATGGCCTGGGCGTTAGACACGCTGGCACCACTTGTGACGGCCTTGGCATTGATCTTTATTCCGGCTTCCTTTTCGCTGTATTGGTTGAGGATGTTAGCATAGGCCGAGCCTAATGGGTAGTAAACACCGCTGGTTCCACCGGTGTAGATTGTCAGGCTGTAGGACTCAACTTGGCTGCTGGTTGAAGAAGTACTTGTTCCTCCACCTCCACCGCTTATGCACCCTGCCATAACTACGGCAAAAAACAAAAGGGCAACCAAGCCAACTGAAGCAAGTTTCTTCATGGTTTTTACACCTCCGATATACAATGTCCACATATGACCTAATGGCCATATCGTGTTATTGTGGTACAACCATCTAAGTTATATAGTTTGTGTTACATCCCTGTAAATCTTTCGTATAATGGCAGATAATCCCGTTAGAACATCGAAGTAAGCTGCATGAAATTAGAACTATTTCGAACAAAGGTTTTTAATTTCCAACCTTCAAATGAACGTGGGGTTAAAGATGAAGGTGATAATGAGCACTAAGGTTGACCCGGCCTCAGTTAATATTGTGAGCAAACTGGTGGAGAATTTCGGGTTTGAAGAGACGGGGGCTTTCTTCGATGGCAACCCGGTTTATGGAAAGGCGGACATGAGGATCCTGACGACCAACGATGAGATGATATACTACGACGGGCTTGATGAGGCAATAAAGCAGCAGCTCGGCTTCGAGCCGGAGATAATAGCTTTCGCTTCTCGACATTCGAGCAAACAGAAGCTTCCCGCATTGACCACCCATGTGACCGGCAACTGGGGGAGGGCAATGTATGGGGGCAACGATGAACACCTTGCGGTGGCAGAGCCAAGGGCGATGAAACTAGCGCTCCTCAAGATGGCCGAGCTCAATGACCTCGGATGGACGGTATGCTACGAGGCGACCCATCACGGTCCGAGCGTTCTGAACGTTCCGAGCTTCTTCATCGAGATAGGTTCCAGCGAGGAGGAGTGGGTCGTTGACAGGGCTGGGGAAATTATAGCCGAGACCATAGTCCATGTCCTTGAGAACTATGAGAGGGCGAAGTTTCCCGTTGCCTTTGGAATTGGAGGGGGGCACTACGCTCCCAAGCAGACCAAGAGGGCACTTGAAACCGACCTCGCATTCACTCACATAGCTCCAAAGTACGCCCATCCCCTGAATAGGGAACTGTTCATCCAGGCCATTGCGAGAACGAGGGGAAAGGTCGATGCAATATACGTTGACTGGAAGGGTAGCAAGGGTGAGACGAGGCAGCTTGCTAGGGCGCTTGCGGAGGAGCTTGGATTGGAGTTCATAAAAGACTGAGCATCGAAATCTTTAAAGATGGTAGTCCAGAGTTTAGAATTAGCTTCGGCTTTAGCTAAATTTATATACTTCCTGCCGACAAAGTGGAACAGATACTTCGAATTAGGAGATGGAGGGTGAAAAGATGCTGAAGCTGATTGAAGATGCCATCGAAAGAACCTCTGCAGATTTTAACAAGGCTCCCCAGGCCCAGGTTCCGCAGACTGATATCGATGAGGAGCTCAAGAAGATTCTTGAACAGATACAGGCTAAGATTTATGTCGTCGGTGTCGGTGGTGCAGGGTGTAACACCGTCAACAGGATGATGCAGGTTGGTATTCAGGGTGCAAAAGTCATCGCTGTCAATGCCGATGCACAGGACCTCCTCAAGGTTCGCGCTCACAAGAAGATACTCATAGGAAAAGAGCTTACAAGAGGCCTCGGTGCTGGCAACAATCCCAAAATGGGTGAAGAAGCGGCTAAGGAAAATGAGAGGGACATCAGGGATGCCCTTGAGGGCGCGGACATGGTATTCATTACCTGTGGGCTTGGTGGTGGAACCGGAACCGGTGCTGCCCCAGTCGTTGCCGAGATAGCCAAGAAGATGGGAGCACTAACGGTCTCAGTCGTTACACTTCCATTCACCGTAGAGGGCATCAGGAGGATAAAGAATGCCGAGTACGGTCTTGAAAGGCTCAGGAAGAACAGCGACACGGTTATAGTGATTCCGAATGACAAGCTCATGGAGGTCGCCCCGAACCTGCCCATACATATGGCCTTTAAGGTTGCGGATGAGATACTCGTCCAGGCTGTCAAGGGCATCACCGAGCTCATCACCAAGCCCGGACTGGTGAACCTCGGCTTCAACGACGTTAGGGCAGTCATGAAGGACGGCGGCGTTGCCATGATCGGTATCGGAGAAAGCGACAGTGAGAAGCGTGCCCTGGAGGCAGCACAGCAGGCCCTCAACAGCCCGCTCCTCGACGTCGACATCAGCGGTGCCAAGGGTGCACTCATAAGCATCAGCGGGAGTGACGTCAAGCTTGAGGAGGCCCAGCAGATAATTGAGCTAGTCACAAGCAAGCTTGATCCTGAGGCACAGGTCATCTGGGGTATTCAGCTTGACGAGGAACTGGGTAAGATGATAAGAATCCTACTCGTCGTTACCGGCGTCAGCTCTCCTTACGCTGTTGCTGAGGAAGAATCCCCTCAGTATTACGGTGAGGAGGGGGAGAGAAAAGTTATTAAACTCGATCTTGAGGAGCTTTGATGGCCCTTTCATTTTAAAATTTCCCAGGGGTGAGAGAGTTGGCAAGCGTCACAGAGAGGATGAAGAATTTCTGGGCCGAGTCCCGTAGAGTTCTGATGGTCACGAAGAAGCCGGGGATGAAGGAGTTTAAGATGGCGGCCAAGATAACGGGGATAGGCATGATTTTGATAGGAACCATAGGGTTAATAATTCGCCTGATAGGTTATCTCATAACCGGCTCTTGAATGTTTTGGGTGGTGTGAATGAGCGAAGGCAGGATATATACAGTGAGGGTTACAGTGGGGCAGGAGGAAACTACTTCAAAGCTTATCTACAGCAAGGTCACGACGTACAACCTCCCAGTTTATGCCATCTTGGCCCCGTCCAAAGTTAGGGGATACATCTTTGTGGAGGCTCCAAGCAAGAGTGCCGTCGACGAAGCCATCAAGGGGATACGCCACGCTAAGGGTACCCTTCCCGGAGAAGTTAAGTTCGAGGAGATAGAGCACTTCCTCGAGGAAAAGCCAGCGGTGAGCGGCTTTGAGCCCGGCGACATCGTGGAGCTCATTGCCGGACCATTCAAAGGTGAAAAGGCCAAGGTAGTTAGGGTTGATGAAGGCAAGGACGAGATAGTCGTCGAGCTCATTGGTTCAATCGTCCCGATTCCTGTCACAGTGAGGGGCGAATACGTTAGGCTTATAAGCAAACGCCAAAAGGAGTGAACGGTCAATAGAGAGAGGTGAGAAAAATGGCACAGGTTGTTGAAGTTCTCGTTGAAGGTGGAAAGGCATCCCCTGGTCCTCCGCTCGGTCCGGCTATTGGTCCGCTTGGACTCAACGTCAAGCAGGTCGTTGATGAGATCAACAAGGCCACCAAGGACTTCGAGGGAATGCAGGTTCCGGTCAAGATCATAGTCACCGACCCCAAGAAGAAGACCTTTGAAATAGAGGTCGGCGTTCCCCCGGTGAGCCAGCTCATAAAGAAGGAGATTGGCGCGCCGAAGGGCTCAAGCGAGCCCGGCCACAGCCCGGTCGGGAACCTCACGATGGAGCAAGTCATCAGGATAGCCAAGGCCAAGCAGGAGCAGATGCTGGCAGCGGATCTCAAGGCTGCGGCAAAGGAAGTCATTGGTACAGCGCTCAGCATGGGCGTTACGGTGGAGGGCAAGGACCCGAGGGAAGTTCAGAGAGAAATTGATGAGGGTCTTTACGACGAGGTTTTTGCAAAATCTGAAGAGTGAGGGAAAGGTTTAAAAATCCCTCTTTTTACGCATCTTTGACTTTTTCGGACTTAAATCAAAACCGAAAGGAGGGCTGTAAATGGCCTATGACAGGCAGAAACTCGTGGAAGCGGTGAAGGAGGCGAAGGCCCGGGCTAAGCCGCGCAACTTCACACAGACCGTCGAAATGGCAGTCAACCTCAAGGATATCGACCTCCGCAAGCCGGAGAACAGGTTCAAGCTTGAGGTTGTACTGCCTAACGGTCGTGGGAAGGATCCCAAAATCGCGGTCATCGCTGATGGTGCCGTTGCCGAGGCGGCTAAAAAGCTCGGGCTTGATGTGATTAGTGGAGAGCAGCTTGAGGAACTGGCAAAGAACCCAAGAGAGGCCAGAAAGCTGGCCAAAAACTACGACTTCTTTATAGCGGCAGCACCGCTGATGCCGAAGATCGGTAGGTACCTCGGTAGGTACCTCGGTCCGAGGAACAAGATGCCGCAGGTCGTTCCGCCGACCATGACAAACCTCGAACCGATTGTTGCAAGACTCAAGAGAACCGTCAGGGTACAGCTCAAGAACAACCCCGTTGTACATGCCAGAATAGGAACCGAGGACATGGACGACGAAAAGCTGGCTGAAAACGCCGAAGCGATTCTCAACGCCATTATCAACAAGCTTGAGCGCGGCGAGAATCAGGTGAAGTCAGTGCATCTCAAGACCACCATGGGACCGGCCGTTAAGGTGGAGAGGTGAGGGAGATGGCCCACGTAGCCGAGTGGAAGAAGAAGGAAGTTGAAGAGCTCGTCAACATCATCAAGAGCTACCCAGTGATAGCACTCATTGATGTGGCCGGCGTCCCAGCCTACCCGCTCAGTAAGATGCGTGAGAAGCTCCGCGGCAAGGCACTCCTCCGCGTGAGCAGGAACACCCTCATAGAACTGGCAATAAAGAGGGCCGCTCAGGAACTCAACAACCCGGAGCTTGAGAAGCTCATAGACCACATCCAGGGCGGAGCTGGAATACTCGCCACCGAGATGAACCCATTCAAGC
Source organism: Thermococcus sp. (assembly GCA_027074805.1). Classification (GTDB taxonomy): domain Archaea; phylum Methanobacteriota_B; class Thermococci; order Thermococcales; family Thermococcaceae; genus Thermococcus. The sequence continues at coordinate 10,933 of JALTCK010000139.1, forward strand.
TCTACAAGCTCCTTGAGGAGAGCAAGACCCCGGCCCCGGCCAAGGCCGGTGCGGTAGTTCCGCACGACGTTGTCATACCAGCCGGCCCAACCTCGCTCGCTCCGGGTCCGCTTGTCGGTGAGATGCAGGCCCTTGGCATTCCGGCGAGGATTGAGAAAGGTAAGGTCAGCATACAGAAGGACTACACCGCCCTTAAGGCCGGAGAAGTAATCACTGACCAGATGGCGAGGATCCTAAATGCGCTCGGAATCGAGCCCCTTGAGGTCGGTCTTAACCTGCTTGCGGCTTACGAGGACGGACTCGTGTACACGCCGGAGGTTCTTGCCATCGACGAGAGTGAGTACATCAACATGCTACAGCAGGCCTACATGCACGCGTTCAATCTGTCCGTCAACACTGCCTACCCGACGAGCGAGACCATCGAGGCCATCATCCAGAAGGCCTTCCTCGGAGCGAAGAATGTTGCTGTCGAGGCTGGCTACATCACCAAGGAGACCGTCGAGGACGTCTTTGGCAGGGCCCTCCGTGCAGTCCTGCTCATAGCACAGGAACTGCCTGAGGAACTGCTCGACGAGAAGACCAAAGAGCTTTTAAACGCTCAGGCACAAATGGCAGTTGCCGCTCCTCAGCCGGCTGAAGAGAAGGTTGAGGAGGCTGAGGAAGAGGAGGAAGAAGAGGAAGCCTCCGAGGAGGATGCGCTCGCGGGACTGGGCGCGCTCTTCGGCTGAGTTTCAATTTCCCTCGTATCCCTGAAACGAGATGTGTGAAATGGAAAACCTGAAGATGATTGGAGGTGTGAAAAAATGGAGTACGTGTATGCCGCTCTGCTGCTCCACGCCGCTGGTAAGGAGATAACCGAGGAGAACATAAAGGCTGTCCTTGAGGCTGCTGGCGTCAGCCCGGATGAAGCCAGGATAAAGGCCCTCGTTGCAGCGCTTGAGGGCGTTAACATCGATGAAGTTATCGAGAAGGCCGCCATGCCGGTTGCTGCTCCGGTGGCAGTTGCCACTGCCCCGGCTGCTGAGGCCCAGGTCGAGGCGGCTCAGGAGGAAGAGGAGGAAGAGGAGGAAGAAGCCAGCGAGGAAGAGGCCCTTGCCGGTCTCGGCGCGCTCTTCGGCTGAATCTCTTTCCCCATTCTCTTTTACTCTGGTTTTTATCTCGAACTTTTTCGACTCATTTAAATACGATGGATTCGTAGATTCTACGGTGGTTTCTATGCCGATAGTCCTGGAGAGGACAGGAGGTAAGCCAGTTGGAGAGGCACTCAAGGAGATGGGGCTGGCGTCGAAGGTAATGCTCCTTGAGGAGCTGATGTCTGTTTACAGCGAGTGGCTTAATCTTGTTGGTGAAGTCTTGGTAGGTTCTGAGGGCGTGCAAAGGGAGATCAGCCCATACAACGTCGACGCCCGCTATCGCATCATGAAAACGATGGAGAAGCTCTATGGGACTAGTGACGTTTACAAGGCTCTGGACGAGCTCGTGAGAACCCTGACTCAGGAGTAATATCTCGTTTTTCAACATTATAGGCCAAGATGATCTGCTACTTAGGGAAGCATCCGCTTACTGCTAAGGAGCACGGAAGGGTCCCGTGCACTCTTTGATTGCAGCTTAGCTGTGGTACTTTAGCGGTCTTTGGATGTCATACATCCTTTGCTTGTGCAAAAATTGATCAAGAAACTTTTCTTTCGAAAAGTTTCATCAAAGATCTTGAGTATAGGGTGTTTAAATCTTCAAGAGGCGTTTTTAACTGCTAAAAATAAAGGGTGAAATTGGTTGAATGGTTGCTTGAGGGCTCAAACCCGCGCTCAGGATTGTAATTAAGAGCGCACATAAAACCCCTCCACACTCTCCAGCAGTTGGAATTATTTGATCAAACTTTTCGCCAGCAAGCTTTTGGAAAAAGCTTGACCAAAAAATCCTTTAGCCTCAAAGAGCGTGAGAAAGCGCCGTGCACTACGATTATGCTCTTGAGTGAGGGTTTGACTAGTGAGCATGCTCCTTTTAGTGGTTTCAAGATTACTTTGGCGTCCTCCGGACGCCGTTTGAAAAATGAAACACTGTAAAGGCTGTGAGTCTAATACAAACCCGTTTCTAGAATTGCCAGTTTTAGCGTGCACGGCCTTAGAAAACTACCCCCTTAAACAGTCAGAACTATTTGATGAAACTTTGCGCAAGCAAAGTTTCTGTGGCGGGCCCGGCGGGATTCGAACCCGCGACCTCCGGCTTAGAAGGCCGGCGCCCTATCCTGCTAGGCTACGGGCCCTCGCTCCTATCCTTCAGGGGCGCTCTTATAAAAGTTACGGTAATGAAGGAAAGAGAGTGGAATTCACCTCCTCCTAAGGAGGAGTGGAAGTGCCGCGATAGCGACTATCAGAGCAGGTCCGCAGATGCCGCCACTAGAGCCTGTGGTAGTGGTACTAGGACTGCTACTCAAGGTGCCAGTTATCTCGTCCGGGCTTTTTCCCTCAACCATCAGGGCCGTCCACTGTTCAAGCCACTTCTTATAGTTCTTCCCGATTTCCTCGGGGCTGAGCTTAACTGGATTTGTGACGTTGAGGGCATAACTGAAGCACTCCGGGAGTTTGACGTTCTTGTTGACTGGATACATCCACTGGGTCGTGGGGAGCTTTTCTTGGGCTTCTTCGCTTATGAGGAAATCTATGAACTTCTTGGCGAGTTCGAGGTGCTTAGTGCCCTTTACGATTCCTGCACCCTCGATCTGGACGTACGCCGTTTCGTTGAGGAAGAGAGCACCTATTTTTGGCGGAACATTCTTGTCCTCGCACGCGTCGTAGGCCGGGTCGGTGGCGTAGCTGACGAAGAGCGGGGCCTGGTTCTTGTCCCACATCTCCCAGCCGGCGTCCCAGCTCTTGACAACTATGACATTGTTCTCTTTTAGTTTGACCCAGTAGTCGAGCCACTTGTCACCGTAGACTCCAATCGTCCAGAGGAGGAATGCCATTCCTGTGGAACTCGTCCTTGGATCCTCAACAATGAGCTTGCCCTTCCACTCAGGTTTGAGAAGATCCTCGAAAGTCTTCGGTGGGTTTTTAACTTCGCTCTTTTTGTAGACGATAGCTATGGAACCGTAGTCGTAGGGTGTGAGGTGGAAGCTCGGATCGAAGTCCTCCACTATCCACTTCGGAATCACGTTGACATTGCTTGGCTTGTAGGGTTCAAGTAAGTTCTCGTCTATTGCCTTCTGAAGATAACTGTTGTCTATTCCAACCACAACGTCGGCCTGGGGGTTGTTCTTCTCCAGGATTAACCTGTTGAGGACCTCCCCCGCATCCCCTATCAGGACTAGGTTGACCTTAACTCCATACTTCTTCTCAAAAATGGGGATGATCTCCTTCATCCATGGTTCTATACTGGTGTAGGAGTAGACAGTGAGAGTCTCTTGAGCCGCCACCTGTTTAGGAAAGGCCATCAAGGCAAAAACAAGTAACAGAGCGAGTAATAGCCCAACCCTCCTCAAACTTCCACCTCCAATTAATCGGTTTTTGTCATCAATAAATTGGTAATAGCAGGTTTAAAAAAGTTTGGGGGCGCAAACGGGAAACGAGGCGGAAAGCATCATAGGGAGAATTCCTTTCCCTCCATTCGGATAACATAGTCGGCAGCATTTTGAAGCGCAACAGAAAATCCAGGCTCGATTCCAATCACAATTGTTTCCTTGCCCTTCCTTTTTGCCTCGTTTATAAGGGGGAGAAAATCGGCGTCACGTGTTGCAATGGCAATCACCTCAACGTCCGAGTTGTAAATGAGTTCCATGGCTTCTATTGCTATCCTAACGTCGGTGTCGCCGGCGACAATTATCGGCTCGAGCCCCTGGTTTACCACAGCTTCAATAAGGCCCTGAGGAGCGTACTGATTGAGAACAACCTTGGCGACGCGTATCTTTCCTATCCTCTCAAGGGCCTCCACAATGTCCTCGAGCTTTATTCCAAACTCTTTCCGAAGGATATTTGGACCATCAATGATGAGCCCAATGCTCTTCCCTTTAATTGGCCGGGATTCTCCAACCGCCTTTTCCCCCCTTTTAAGGACCCTGAAGAGGCTTTCCTTCATAATTCATCACCCTTGGAGTTTAGTATTATTGTGTAGTCCGCTGCGTGCTTGAGGGCGGCCGAAAATCCAGGCTCAACCCCTATCACGATTGTTTCTTTACCCTTCTCTTTGGCTTTGAGGATTACAGGCAGGAACTCCGCGTTTCTGGTTGCAATGGCTATGGCATCAATGTTAGGATTGTAAATCTCCCTCATCGCCTCAACGGCGAGCTTTACACCGGTCTCACCGGAGACCACGAGGGCTTCAAATCCCTGATTTGCCACAGCTTCAATAAGGCCCTGAGGAGCGTACTGATTAAGTATCACCTTAGCAACCCTTAGATCGCCGAGACCCTCAAGGGCCTCCACAATGTCCTCGAGCTTTACCCCGAACTCCTTACGAAGAATGTTTGGACCGTCAATGAGAAGTGCAATCCTACGCCCCCTACCTATTTTCCGCCTCATCATGCCGATACTCCTCATCCCATCCTTTGTCATCGATATTATCTTTTCCCAGTTGCCTCCGGGCATAGGAGTCACCGTTGAAATCATGCATCAGAGACATCTTCCACCATTACGCTCTACTCCTTAAAAAGATTGATTCTCTTCTATCGAAAGAAGCTGAGAAGACAACCCATGTCAAAAGGGGATAATCTCAAGGGGATCAGATAACCCTCTTGTAATAGTACCAGAGCCCGCGGATGATATCGCGCACCTCTATCATAGTGAAGGTTTCGGTTCGATCTATGAGCTTAGCGGTTTCCTCCCAGCTGTGGGCCTGTAGAACCCTGTAAATCAGCAGCTTTATCTGCCTCTCATCCAGATAAGGCTTCATCCAGCCGTCGAGGAAGTAGAGCTTGACTATCGGCTTCACGGCATCGACAACGGTGTCGTAGGTGAGCACCTTGCCTGTGAACGCATCGAGACGCTTCTTCTGAATCTCTGTAAGGTGGACTGGATAATCGACGGCCTCGCCAAAGGGCGTCTCGAAGAGCCAGCGCGCTATCTCAGGCTCAAGCTCGCGGTGAGTATCACCTAACCACTCGGTAAGTCTAATCCTGAACTCGTCGTTGGCCTGGCGGATGAGTTTCTTGGCCTTCTCGCTTATCGGTTTTAGGACTATCGCGGTGAACTCGCCGCTGACCGGGTTTCTCGCTGGACTGAGGTGCACAACCGCGAAACCGTTCTTCACCCAGAAGCGTGCAAGCTCTTCGCTGGCTCCAAAGCCGGAACCTATCCAGTCGAGGCCCTTCTCTCTGGCCTCCTTTTCGAGAAGCTCCAGCGCCTTGCTTCCCAGCCCCATGTCCATGGCATCCGGGTGGGTCGCTATCCTCACGATGCGGTAGCCCTTGAGCTTGGCGAACTCCTTGAGCATGTGGTGCTTGACCATCATGTCCGGAATTATGTTCCCGCGCGGCTTGTAGCCCTTGGCCATCTTCTCTATGACCTTCTTCGGAATGCCACCCTCCTTGGCGATCTGCACTGCTGTAACGATCTTACCGTTCTTCAGGCGGAGAACCCTGGCCTCGTGGTGGGGCGCGTCTGCCAGAAGCGCCACGTCGCTCGGCCTGTTGCGGTAGTGCGCCAGGATGTAGATTCCAACGAAGTTCCTCAAATCTTCCCTGTCGTGCTCGAACCAGTCATCGAGGTCCGGCTCCTCGAAGTAGACCTCCTTGTTCCTGATGAGCTCGTAGTCTTCCTCCGTGAGCTCGACCGGCTCCGCATCGAGCAGAAGTACGTCGAAGAGCCACTTCTCGATGGGATCGTGGTCAGCATAACGAATCGGCTCGTCCATGTGGAGCTCCCTAAACTCGCGCTTCTCCCTAGCCTTCTTGAGGAACTTGACGGAGAATCCCCTGCCGGCACCCTCATATCCATGGATGGTCGAAGAGTAGACGACCCTCTCCTTGTTCAGGTACTTGTGGAGTATCGGCACGTGGATTCCAGCTGCTTCGTCGAGTATGTAGAGGTCGGCGCTCTTCCTGTAGCCCTCAGCTGGCGGGTAATAGCGCAGGCCGATCTTCCTCGCGTAGAGCTCCTTTATGAGGCCCTTCTCCTCGACGACGTGCGGCTTAAAACCGAGCCTCTCGAGGGCACGCCTGGCGAAGCGGAAGAGGGCCTGGACGTTCTCCGGCTCAGGAGCGGTTACAACTATTCTGGTACGCTTTCCAAGGGCAAGGGCGAGGCCTACAGCCGCTATTCCGACGGAGACGCTCTTACCTCTACCCCTATCGGCGGTAACGACGAGCATTCCCTCTTTCTCAACAAGGTCTTCGAAGGCCTTCAGAACCTCTACCTGTCCCTCTGTCAGCGCCATCTCGTAAAGCTCGCGCGGGAAGAGGGTTCCCTCCGGAATTGGAACTCCCTTCCTGCCCTTAATTCTCGCCTGGCTCTTGCTCCTCTTCGGCTTCTTTCGTATCTTGCCGTTCTCGGTGATTATGTAGATCTCGCCGTACTCGGTGAACTTCCTTATGAGGCGCCTGTTGAAGCGCTTCTTCACGTCGTCTATCGTGTACGGCGGAGTAACTAGGCTCTTGTGGAAGCCCGTCCACATGTCCTTCCACTTCTTGAATGGATGCGCGAGGATGAATATCAGTCCACCACCCCTAACCGTCTCGATGATCCTGCCGAGGTCATTTGGGGAGTAGTCGTAGCTCATGTCCAGGATAAGAAGGTCGTAGGTCCTTCCGAGGATGTCGCGGGTGTGTTTGAAGGTTACAGCTTTAACCTCGGCGCTCCCTCCTGCTAAGACGTCGAAGTGCTTTCTGAAGGCCTCGTAGCGCTTCCTCCCGAAGGTGTCCTCCCCGAGGGCGTCAGTGGCGTAGAGAACCTCTATCGCGCTCTCGCTCTCGTCCCTCAACCTTTTCTTCATCAGTTCGTCGAGAACCTCGCTCAAGACCCTAGCAGAGGCCCCTGCTAGGATTCCGGCCAGCTCGGCCTTTCTCACGGTGTCGCCCTCGATGACTATCATTCTCCGATG
>JALTCK010000140.1 GCA_027074805.1 Thermococcus sp.
GATCCACTATGACTACAGGGGCGATCTTTTCGAGACTTGGGAGTATGGATAGAGAGTAGCTATCAGCCAGAATCAGGTCGGGTTTGAGGGCGGCTATCTTCTCAAGATTTGCGTACTTCCCATAGCCTCCGATCTTCGAGATGTTCTTCACGGCGGGCGGGAAGTCTGCATACTTTGTAACACCAACGACCCTGTCTCCAACACCTATATAGAAGAGTGTCTCGGTTATACTCGGCGCCAAGGAAACTATCCTCTGTGGTTCTTTCCTTATCGTAACGGTCCTGTTGGCGAAGTCAACGATCGTGAGAGGATACCTTACCCTGAATGCATCTGGGTGGAGGAGCTTTGCGACCTCTTCAAGGCCGAGAATGACGCGGGGACTTGGATGAATCAGGTCGTCCTCGTTCTCTATCATGTAGACCTTCCCATCCCTTGCCGCCTTAGTGTTTGCCAGCGGGCCCTTGTAAACGTCTTGAACCGTCATTCCACAGTGGGGAGTAAGAATTATAACGTCCGGATTTCTCTCAAGAACCTGCTCAAAGCTGACCTGAGGCCAGCCACTCGTGTCATTGAAGATGTTTTCTCCCCCGGCCAGGTTGATAACATCGCTTATGAACGTGCCACCACCGGCTGTCATTAGAGGGTTGTTCCAAACGACGTAGAACACCTTGAGCTTGGGAGCCCCTTTAACAGCAGAGCTCACGGCCTTTATCTCTTCATTGAACTCTGTCACCACTTCTTTAGCGGAATCCTCAGCGTTGAATACCTTTCCCAGAAGTTCAAGGGCCTTGGGAATATCGTTGAGGCTGTGTGGATCCACTATGACTACAGGGGCGATCTTTTCGAGACTTGGGAGTATGGATAGAGAGTAGCTATCAGCCAGAATCAGGTCGGGTTTGAGGGCGGCTATCTTCTCAAGATTTGCGTACTTCCCATAGCCCCCTATTCTAGTGAGGTTCGCAACACCATTGGGAAAGTCATCATAGTTTGTAACACCAACGACCCTTTCAAAGAGGCCGAGGTAGTAGAGATCCTCGGTTATGCTGGGTGCGAGCGTAACCACTCTTTCAGGAGGCTTTTCTATCGTAACGGTCCTGTTGGCAAAGTCAACTACCGTTATGGGATAGTACTCCTCGGCTGTGGTGGTACCTGTGGGAGTGCTTGAAGTTGATGGTGTGCTTGTGGTGGAGGGCAAGGTACTTTTTGGACTAAAGCTACTGCTCCGGCTTGATGTAGCATTCCCACCGATACAACCTGAGGCAACGACGGCCCCAAATAAGAGCAGAACTATTAACAGGGCACCCTTTCTCATGGTAACCACCTTGGATTAATTGTCCAGCAAGAATAGGGAGGGAGGTATATAAGCTTGTTGGATAATTTTACCAGCGATCACTCCCGCTCTTTACCCATCCTGAAAATGTCAACCCTGGTTATGATGCCACTTATCCTACCGGAGCGGTCCTGAACGAGAACGGCTGGATGATCTTCTAGAAGGTACTTAACAACCTCCAAATCCTCTTCTTCGTTTACTATCGGAAATGGGTCCTCCATGACCTCCATTATCTTACGGTCATAAATGTCTTCGTATTCAAGACTCTGTCGGACGAGGCTCCTCTCAGTTACCGAACCAACGACCTTGTTGCCAGCCATCACTGGAAGCTGGGAAATGTTGTTCTCGCTCATTATCCTGATAACATTCTCCACGGTATCGTACGGCTTTACAGAGATCACAGGAGAAGACATAACATCCTTCGCCCTGAGCTGGGCTTTTTTACACTCGAGAAGGGCCTGAAGAATGCGGTTGAAGGTAGAAAGCCTAGGATCAACTTTTCCAGACTCAAGCTTTGCTATGTAAGCCTGAGTAACCCCTGCCCTCCTTGCTAGCTCCTCCTGGGTTATTCCAAGCTCCCGTCTCATCTTTCGGATCTCCCTAGGGTCAATCGGGCGGGGGATTATCACCATAAATAACCACCGGTTATCAAAACTACGCAGAGATTATAAGCTTTCCTCAGAAGAACGTCGAAGTGTGGGCCGGGCACAGAGGCCCGCGTTCATCGCTCGCGCGGGTGGATGCTCCCGGCCCTGTGGGCTCGGCGTGAGCACGCTCCGCTCACGGAACCCGATACCTCGCGGAGGCGGGTTGACCGAGCCCGTGCGAGGAGACGATTGTCCCCTCACTGTCGGCAGTATAGTTTGGGAGGAAGGACATTAAAAAGTTACGCTGTGGATATAAGGATAACCCCTATAACAGCAAGGACCAGGCCTTCGAGGATTCTCCTGTTTGGAGGCTCTTTTAAAAGAACGATAGCCAATGCCGATGCTATTATCGGATTTATGGCCGAAACCGGGGCCGCTATCTGGGATCCTATTGTCCTCACCGAATAAACGAATGTATACTGGCCGATGAGGAGACCGAATATCGCGGCACCCGTTAGAATCAGAGCTTCCTTTCTGTTTATACTTATGACCTCATCTGCATATTTTGGAAGGAAAAACGAAACTCCAATGGCAGCTAACATCATCCTGAGACCGGCGAGAGCTAAAACGTCCATACTTCTCGTCAGCCAGTCCATCATAACTATGGCTACGCTCCATGAAATGGGGGCCAACAACGCGAAGATGAAGCCCTTTGGATCAATGTCCTCCTTTTCCTCAGCCCTCTTTACAAGCACAATAGCTGAGACCACCAGAATTGCCCCAAGAATGACTTGAAGCCTTATTTCCCGACCGAGAAAGAGGAAAGCCCACAGAATCGCCCAGAGCGGATAGGTCGAGGTTACGGGAACCGTCCGTGAGACTCCCATCTTCTTGAGGGCGTTGAAGTAGAAGTAGTCTCCTATGACAAATCCGAACTGGGCGGAGGTGAAAGCGACTACCATGAGCTTCCACGAAAGGGACAGTATAACCTCAAACGTCCCGGATAGGGCAAAAATCACAATGTACATCAGCGAGACTACGTAGAGCCGGAATATATTGGCCGATATGGGGCTCTTGTTGTGGAGCCCTATCCTGATCAGTATCGTTGAAAACGCCCATGCGAAAGCCGAAGTAAGAGCCGCTAAAACTCCGATGACTAGGGTGTTCATGGTATCTGAAGATGCCAGTTAGCTTAAAAACTTAGCGTTTCGATGGATAACGAAGGACTCATACGAGCATTGCAAGAGGGAGCGTGTAGAACCACTCCCCATCAACCCAGAGGTCTAAGAGCTTCCCTAAGCGATGGGCCGTTCCTGAGAAATACAGGATGTATGCATAACCGTTCAAAATCGCAAACAGCAGAACCGGTGTGTAATCGAGGAAGTAGCCGAAGTGATAGGAAACAATGAACCATGGAATTAAGGTAGAGTTCAGTAAAAGCAGTAAAATTCTACTTTTTTCCAGCCCAAGCGTCACAGGGATGGTTTTTACCCCATTAATGCGATCGCCCTCTATATCCCGAACATCAAAGAGCATCGTGTTTATCATACTCTTCGTGAAGAAGAAGTAGTAAACCAGAAAAACCTTCAATGAAAGCATACCTCCTGTTGTTATATACGGTAAAAAAGCCGTGCCGTTTGCCCACGTGCTCGCTATTATTAAATTTTTGACCCCAGTAACGTCTTTAAGCCTTGGACGGCCCGGAAGGAGTCTTATGCTGTATAAGACACCAGCCACCATTGGGAAAATCAGCACTAGAACCGCCCTTATGCCTGATAGAGCCCCCAAGATTAGAGCCAGTACGAGGGAGATCATCACGCCATATTTGAGGACCTTCTCAAGCCGTATAACGTACCTCACCCTCTCAGGATTGTTGATTCCATCTTCTCTGAGGTCCGTCAACTTATTGAGGCCATACACAGTGAAGACTATGAAAAACGTTGCAGCGAGAAGGTTCCATGTGGGCTCAGTGCCATAAAGCAAAAAGGAGAAATACAGCTTGAAGACACCGCTCCCGGCCAAGAATAGTGAGGTGGAGATCAGAAAACCAAGTCCACGATCCACTAACCCGATTACCTGGGAAAGGATATCCCCGACGTTCCAATGGTCCGAATATCTTGTAAAGCCCAATGAGAGTCTCATAATCGTTAGAGCATGATTGTAGGCCTAAAGCACCCGCCTCGCCATTCTTTTGTAGTGTTCAAAAAGCTCTAATCCCCAGTTTCTGGCCCTTTCACTGGTGCTTACTACGTCACTCATCATATCGTATGTGCCATCGGGAAGGAACAGGCCTAAGGAGAGAAACTTATCCGTTACAGTGAATGCAACCCGGGGGTTCTCATCTATAATGTAAAGCCTGACATTCGGAAGGTTCCGGACTTTTTCAACTGCTTCCGGGGGCGAAAGTTCAACAAGCTTTTCATAAACTGCTGTAGTTGTTATTATCTCCATGTCGACCTCTTTCCCGAATGCAAGGTTTAGGAACTCCTCTGGATAGTCCGAGAAGAGTATGGGGGAAACCCCCTTTATCCACTTTGAGGTTTTCACGAGCTCCATGTAGATTTCGTGGGGCAGCTTGAGGTACTCCGGTGTAATGGTGTGAAGTTCGGAGTCCTTCAGGTCACCTACCTGAATAAGAAGTTCCTCTGGAATACCTCTTATATCGTGAGTAAGCCAGAAATCCTCAAACTTTCGAATGACTTCAAGGGTCTCTGTGAGATTTCTCATTTGGAGGAAGATCATATAACCCAAGTTAGTGAGGCGGTACTCTTTGGTATTCTGATCCTGAGTTATAAGCCTCTCATCCATCAAATCGCTGAGAGCATGGGATATCGTGGACTTAGTTGAGCCCACCATGCCGTGGATCTCTCCCAAGGTTTTCGGCCCTCCCGAAAGGGCGAGCAGTACCTTATACCTCACACTCGAAGCCATGAGCATTTTAAGGACGTTATCCGGATTCATGGGTCTTTTCCCTCCATTTCTTTTTTCGTGACTCCTCTAATAAACTTTTCCCGGGTGCGAAATTTTTGTTTAATTTACACAACTTTGCTCCCATAAAGCAAAAACGTTATATATCTCAACGTACAGAGATTAGAGTGTGAGTCCTATGAAAGTGGTAACATCTGGGATCGATTACATAGATGCCACACTTGGTGGGGGCATCGTTAAGGACTCCAGCCTCTTAGTTATTTATGACTCAATCTCCTCAGGGTGGGCTCTGCCATTTAAGATCATTAACCAGCAAATTAGGCGCGACGCACTTGGAATAGTTATAAACTACAACCTGCCCCTTCCCAAGCTACTCCTCAGGGCCAAATCCGCAGGATTAGACATAGAAAAAGAAGGAAAGAGGGGTAATCTCTTTGTTATAGATGCCTTCGGCTCAAAGTACGGTTCTCAAAGCTCAGAAGAGTACGTTTACACAATAGGCGGATTCAACCCTGAGACATACATCCCCAAGCTCGAACAGATATACAGAGACATATTCCGCAAGACCAACAGAGAGAAGGTTGTAGATTTCGTGTTCTCCCTCGATGGAATGGCCTTTGAACTCGGAGAAAGCAGAAGCATAAAGCTCATTAAACGCCTTCTTTCCAACCCGATAATAAACGGTAGACATCTCTTCTCAATCTCCCTTATCAGTATTGACCGGGTCTCAAAAGAGTTCCTTTCATGGAACATAGAGTTCAGTGACTATGTCATCGAATTTTCAGGCAAGAAACACGAGCATGGAATATACGAGGAGATGTACATCATCAAGTCGCCACTCTCCCAATTTGAATCAAGGGGGTACAGGTACGATCCAAAACAGCAGGGTATCATGCCACTCGTCGCCCAAAAGGGCAGAGAGACAACCTTATAAATCTAAGGACCTAGGATAAACCGCATGATGACCTCGGCAGAGCTGACGTCAGGATGATGAAGATCTTGAGTGCTGAAAGAGCGTAAAAAGGCAAAAAGAGAAATCAACGGAGAATTACTTTGAGCTTCCTCACGTTGATGATGAGGCCATACTCCCTTCCAACTTCCTTAGCCACCCTCTGTACCGTTTCGGCCACATCCTGTTTGATTCTCTCGTCCGGAACGCCGGAGAAGGAACCGAAGAGACCTCCCGTCGTCTCTTTTATGAAGCTCGCCTCAACCTCTATTAAGATGGTTCTCCCCTTGACCTCGTGGTTCATCTTCAACCACTTGAAAGTGACCCTGGGAATAAGCTTCAGCTCGCTGTGAATCCTGGTCTTCAATGTCTCCAAGGCCGGCTGTATCTTGGATCTTAGTGCCGTTTCTTCCGCTTCCTTCTTTTTTTCCTCAGTGAGTGGAGCTAGATCATCTATTCCTGCCTCCTTGAGGAGCTTTTCAACTTCCTTCTCAAGTTCATCCTTCTTTGCAAGAATCTCGGCGGCCTTAGCAGATCCCACCATTGTAGTGGCGGTTGGGGCAACACCAGAGACTTTCGGGGAGACCTTTTCCACCTCAACGGTGTGAACCGTGATGTAACGGTCAATGGCGCGTCCCAGGTCTCTCGCGTGCCTGCTCAGGATGCTCCTGATGGTGCCCACTACCTCCTCGTCCATGAGGTTGCTCTCAACTGCAGCATACAGGTTTATCTCGAACTCCCTGCGCCCTTTAACGTCAAAGTAGGCCTTGTCAACCCTGATACCAGAAGCTTCAATCTCTGATACGACGGTCCTGGCATAAGAACTGAAGTACGGCCACACGTCCTCCAGAACTGATAGACTTATCCTACCGTCTTTGGTAACTTTCCCGGTTTTCTTCTTCTCCTTGTCCACTATCTCCTGAGGCTTGACTTCCTCTCCATTGATCACAACCGCAGCGTCTTTGACTATCGGCTTGACCTCCGCTTCCCTAAGGATTATAGGGGCGTGCTTACTCACGGCGTGAAGCAACCTCTTTTCAGCGATTTCAATATCCCTGCTCGAACCATCCGAGGTGCCATAAAGCCTCACGTTTAGGTAGGCCACTCCCTCACTGAGGTCTGAGTCAAACTCTATCCTGTATATATTGAGGTTTTTGATCCTCTTTGCTTCTTTGAGAAGTGCCTCAGCGTATAGCTTAAATGCTCTCTCTGGCAGTTTGCCACCGGTGAAGTTGACCACCACTTCTGGTTCTTCTGGAATCTTCTTGGGCGCTGGTACAGGCTTCTCAGCCTTCTCTGAAGGTTTCTCAATCCTCTCTTCCGCGGGGGGTTGAGGTTTGGGTTTCTCAGAAGGTTTCTCTTCCACTGGTTTTGGAGCAGGTGCAACCGTGGGGGCCGGCCTCTCCTCAACGGCGACTTCGAGGGCTTTGTTCACTTCAGCAGGCTCAGCTCCAAAGAGGTCTGAGATGGACACTTTTTCGGTTTGGGCATAGACATCAACGTTGTCAGCAATGGAAAGCTTGGTCTCAAGCTCATCAAGGGTATAGATGTCCACAACCATTGGATTCTTCATAAGAGATTTCAGCACGGAGAGGGCCTCGCTCCCCACGAGATCTTTCTTTTCATCGACGAGAAGACACTCAGCGGCCAGAACCTTTGACCTGTCAAAGAGCACGGTGACGTAGTACTTCCCACGGCTGTCCCTACCGAATACCTTCATAAAAGCACCACTGGAATGGGAAAGGACCTCTTTGACAAGATTCTGAAGCTCCCCAGGAGAAGTGACAACGATGTTCTCCTTGAGAGGCTGTGTTGCGGGCAGTTTCATAGGGCATCACCATTAGATATATATAGCCCTCCGTCATAGAACCTCCGAAGGCATTCACCGTCTTAGTATCTCAGTGCAAATATTTAAACATTGTTATGCCAAGGTGGGAGACATGAAAGTGCTGATACTCGGTGGGGGTGCCCTAGGACGTTCGATAGCGGAAGCCCTCAAAGGAGAGTTTGAAGTCACCATAATAGAGAGAGACGAAGTAAGAGCAAGCGCCTTGAGTGAAGGTGGCTTTAACGTCGTTCATGGAGACTTCTCCTACACTGCCAGTTTGCTGAAAGCTGGGGTGGAAAAGGCAGACCTCATTATAATAACCACAATGGAAACCGAGACGATAAAGAAGAGCATCTACGTGATAAGAAGCAACAACAAGGAGGTTCCAATACTCACACTCCTTCCAGACGATGTCACCCTTGACGACATACTTTCATCAATAGAAACTGAGTTTGAAGCGCATCTGAAGGTCGACTACGCAATATCTCCTAAAAAAGCCCTCAAGGAAGCAGTCATACACACCGTTGAAATGATAGGCGAGAAAAAGAACGCAAACCTTCTCATGAAAAAGCTGAAGGAGCTAAAAGAACACGGCGACTCCCTACTCATTGTCATGCACGACAACCCGGACCCCGATTCGATAGCCAGTGCTACGGCCCTCAGCACAATAGCAAGAACCATGGGTTTTAAGACCCATATTGTCTACGGCGGTGACATCACTCACCACGAAAACCGTGCCTTCGTGAACCTCCTCGGGGCGGACATGATGAAGGTCTCGAGGGGAAGCTACGAGCTCAAGAAATACCCCTTCCTCGCGATGGTTGACTGCCAACCCAATGGGAACCTCACGATACTCGAGAGGGAGGACTACTCAAAGATAAAGATTCTAATAGACCATCACCAAGTTCTCCAGCACCTTCAAGAGTTCATACCTGATGATGCCTTTCTCGACATAAGGCCTGAAGTGAACTCCTCATCGGCCATACTCTCAGAGTACCTCCGCACTTTAAACATCTCCATCAGCCAGGAACTTGCCACTGCACTATTTTATGGAATTTATATCGACACCAAAAAGTTCTCGAAGCTCAGCCACGTTGATCTGAAGGCCATAGAGTTCCTCGCTGGCAAGGTCAACTACGAGCTTCTGGACAAGATAGAACATCCAGACATAAGCACGGAAACCGCTGAAATCCTCGCGAAAGCCATCATCAACAGACGTATATACAAGAACGTCGTCATATCAAACGTCGGCTTCATTACTAACAGGGATGCAATAGCCGAATCGGCCGACTTCCTGCTCCGGCTCGAAGGAATAACAACGGTTCTCGTGTTCGGAATAGTAGACGACCGCATCGAAATATCTGCTAGGACAAGAGACGTCAGGATCAACGTTGGGGCAGTTCTAAGAGAAGCCTTCGGTGACATCGGTAGCGCCGGTGGTCATTCGCAGTCAGGAGGAGCAAGGATACCTCTCGGGATATTCAAACTCGCAAAGGACAGAAACTCCCTGTTGAGGCTGGCAGAAGAGGCCATAACGGAGAAGTTCCTTGAGGCGTTAAAAGTTAAAGAGAGTTGATCACTCCTCTTTTGCTTTAACCAATATTATGTCCCCTATCGCCGTTACCCTATCATAGGGCACGCCGACTTTCTCCCCCGGAAGTCCTAGGGCGAGAACTTTGCCCTCCCCCCTGTCGATTTCGATAAGAACCTCATCAACGTAACCCACGTAGTAACCCCTCGTGTTGTAGATCTGTTTCCCGTAAAGCTTCGAGAGCCTCATCACCATTTCAATCACCGCATTAGCTTATCAGCGAACTTATTTAAACATTACCTCTCTCCGACTTTGCAAACTTCCTCGCGAACTCAAAACCCCATCGCGCAAGGGATGAAAAGAACGCCAGTGCTGTCGCACTGCCAGCTACGGAGAAAAGAACCGGAACGGCGTACTCATTGTCCCTTACTGGAGGATAATCTTTCATCAAGAGCATTACCAACACAAAACCCCCAAGATATGTTATTGGAACGAGGGCCGTATCCTTCAGACCGGCTGGTTTTGCATATATCATGACACCCACAGTCATGCCAAGGACCACGTAAACCGGCAACATCCCGGCGTTAGCCCCAACCCACACGATAACCAGAATCAGGGCCGTGATAATGCCGAGGAGAAATGCGTAACTCGAGGCCTCAAGTTCAATTTTAAACCCTGTGGAAAGGAGAACTCCCACCACCACGCCAATGAAGATCAGGTAAACCATTGATTCGTTCTTCAAAGGCTCATAGAGTAGTACTGCTATGAAGAACCCAAGGAATGATCCTAATCCCGCGAAAACCAGAGCTGACTTCAAGTTTATCATTTTACAACCCTCACCCTTACCCTTGAACCATCCCTGAGGCCGAGCTTCTCCCTCAAGTTAACAGGGGCAACTATTTCGGCTATCTTCGGAGGATGAATTGTCCTTGATGGTATCACGATAGCACCTTCTATCCCGTCTATAAAGACCCTGTATGCTTTGACGTCTCCAAACGTCCTACCATCCTTGACAAAGCCGGGGAGAATTATTGGCCTCACGCCACAGAGGGCATCGAAGACTACCTTCGGGAAGACGACCTTAAGGTTAAGAGTTCCGGGATAAGGATCAAAACCCAGATACTCCCTTATAAGCGATGCGTACTGTCTAACGTAATAGGCGCCCTCACCAATTCCAGAAACTACCTCTCCGAGAATCAGTCCGCTATATATCGCCTCGGAAATAGAGTCACAAATGCTCTCGAGGAACTTCAGCCCGTTTTCAGTAAGGTAGACGTGAGTCCTCCTCCCCACCACTTCCTTTTCGATGAGCCCCTCACGCTCGAGTTCCTCCAGGAGCCTGAGAACCGACTGAGGAGAGGTGTTTAGCTCCTCCGCGAGACTCCTAATTGTAACCCTTATCTTCTCAGCTCCAGCTCCCATTTTGATGAGCAACGTAAGCAACATTATCTTTTTCAAGTCCATTCCCCCTTTGAAAGCCTGTGAGCAATTCTTAAGGGCCTGGGATAGCCGTTCTCAAGTATGGAGGCTGTTATCTCCACCGCCGACTCCAAGTCTATCAGATGACCAACGCTTACATAAGCTTTTCCCACCTTCACATAGGTCTGGGGTGGGACGCCCTTCAGCGGTGCCTTGGCGATCCCTATCGTTGGTTTGTTGATGAGCACCCCTATATGGGATGCCAGCCCGTAGCCTCGTGGATGAGCCTTTCCGTGGCCCTCAACGAAGAGCAGGTCGAAGTTCAGACTCCTAAGACTCAGAAATGCGGGCCGTGTTTCTCTGAGAAAGAAAAAGGTGGGGATGTAGGAGAAGGGAACCTCAATCGAGACTTTGTTTACCGAGACCACCTCGCAGTCAGGAAAAGTGCAGAGTACTGCGGCAGCTCGCGCCAGTTTGCCTTTATAGGAAACGTCCACCCCTGAGACTAATTTAACTTCGGAAAGCTTTACAGGACGTTCTACGATTCTCTGAGAGAGTCTCCGCTGAATCTCGGATATCCTCCCAAGTTTAAGCCGCAGAGCATCATCATTCACCCTCATCCTCTGGATCACCTTCCAATGCAGCCTCAAGTACCTTTTGGAGCTTCTCCTCGAGGGCCTTACTGAGCTTAGCCCTCGTAAGGTCCTCAAGCGTTCTCTCAACTATGTGTCTCGCCTGATCCTGTTTTACCCTCACGTTGACGAGACCTTTGGGATACCCAAGCTTCATTAGAGCATTGTATACTCCCTCCATATCCCCATAAACCCTCTCAGCGGCCTCAACATCCCCATCTATAAGCAACCTAAGGAAGTACCGTCTGAGCTCTCCGATGAAGTCCCCGATTCCGAGCGCATAGTCTGCCTCCGGCACTCCGAGTTCCTTTGGACCCAAGAAAGGCTCTCCAAGAACGTAGTGAAGGAGAAGGGTGGCCTCCACATACTCCTGATGGGCACTCTGAACGTAGCCGGTGTAATACAAGTCAGGGTGCCGGGCGAGTTTTTCCCTTAGTTTTTTGACTATTTCTCTAGCTTCGTCAAGCTGTTTCCGGGCACTCTCAAAATCTCCTCTATGAACGGCTTTAACGGCGTCCCCGCTCAGACGGATTACCTCCCTCGTGAGCCTGAGTGCCTCCTCCCTGAGAACATCCTTTTCATCAAGAACAGCCATTATCTCTTTGATTATTCCTTCTATCCCCATGCTTCCACCAGACAAAAGTTCAAAAAGGAGCTTAAAAATGTGGCCTCTGCCTATCCACACCATCATCAAAGGTTCACCGATCTCCAGCAGCCCAAAAGAAGCGAGTCCTCTCCGCCCGGCATCGTTACGCCCCTCCATCACCGGTAGAAAACCCGCTTCGGGTCTCGGGCCACCAGGCACCCTTCTGAAAATTTTCCAAAGAGAAATTTAAGGATTTTGCAATTCATTCCTAGCAGGAATATAAAAAGCGCATTTTCATGCCCGAAAGGTATATAAGCGGGAAAGGCTCATCATACATCAACTTTTCATTCTGGAGGTGATGATTATGGTCGAGAAGGTCAGAAACATAGTCGTTGAGGAGCTTGTGAGGGCTCCCGTGGAGATGCAGCAGATAGAGCTCGTTGAAAGAAAGGGAATTGGCCATCCTGACAGCATAGCCGACGGCATCGCTGAGGCTGTGAGCAGGGCCCTCAGCAGGGAGTATCTCAAGCGATATGGGATAATCCTGCACCACAACACAGACCAAGTGGAGGTAGTTGGGGGAAGGGCCTACCCCCAGTTCGGTGGTGGAGAAGTCATAAAGCCCATCTACATACTCCTATCCGGAAGGGCCGTCGAGATGGTTGACAGGGAATTCTTCCCGGTGCACGAGATAGCGATTAAGGCCGCCCGCGAGTACCTCAAGAAGGCTGTCAGGCACCTCGACCTTGAGCACCACGTTGTCATCGACTCCCGCATCGGCCAGGGAAGCGTTGACCTCGTCGGAGTTTTCAACAAGGCAAAGGAAAACCCCATTCCACTAGCAAACGACACCAGCTTCGGAGTCGGCTACGCACCACTTAGTGAGACCGAGAAGATTGTTTTAGAGACCGAGAGGCTCCTCAACAGCGAGGAGTTCAAGAAGAATTTGCCGGCCGTTGGAGAAGACATCAAGGTCATGGGGCTCAGAAAGGGTAATGAAATAGATCTTACCATAGCAGCAGCGATAGTTGATAGTGAGGTTGACAATCCGGATGACTATCTGGCCGTAAAGGAAGCCATTTACGAGGCCGCAAAAGGTGTAGTCGAAACCCACACTGAGAGACCCACTAAAGTATATGTAAACACCGCAGACGACCCTGGTAAGGGCATTTACTATATAACCGTCACTGGAACTAGCGCAGAAGCCGGAGACGACGGCTCAGTCGGAAGAGGCAACCGTGTTAACGGCCTCATCACCCCCAATAGGCACATGAGTATGGAGGCCGCTGCTGGAAAGAACCCAGTCAGTCACGTCGGCAAGATTTACAACCTCCTTTCGATGCTAATAGCCAATGACATAGCCGAACAGGTCGAAGGAGTGGAGGAGGTCTACGTCAGGATACTCAGCCAAATAGGCAAGCCGATCGATGAGCCTCTTGTGGCAAGTGTCCAGATAATCCCCAAAAAGGGATACCACCTTGAGACGCTCCAGAAGCCGGCCTACGAGATAGTGGATGCCTGGCTGGCTGACATAACAAAAATACAGAAGATGATACTCGAAGACAAACTGAACGTCTTCTGAGCTTTTTTCTTTCCATCTCAAACGGTAGTATAACCATTCTGCTTTAAGACCCTTAGAAGCTTGGCCTCCTCGGCCATAAGGGCAAACTTCTCCTTCTTAACCTTTGCAAGCTGTATAGCGCTCTCCTTCTTCTGGCGAGCAAGCCTCACGAGCTTGGCTTCCTCTAAGCTTAGAAGCTCCTTTCTCTTCTTAACAACCTGGAGACGCTTCTGGAGAAGTGTGGATTTCAACCGTTCCATTTAGTATCACCTGGACTATACTGAACGTTCTACGTTTAAAAACCTTTCGATGAATGCTATATGTACATTCGTCAATAGCCGATAACAAAAATAATAAACCCTCCAACATATAAAGTGTGATTCTCGGGGGTAACTCCATGATAATAGCAATTACTGGAACTCCCGGTGCTGGAAAAACCACGATAGCAAAGCTTCTCTCAGAGAGATTGAACTACGTCTATGTGGACTTGAAGGATTTTGCAGTCTCCAACGGACTTGGAGAGGCCCAAGGAGATGAGATAGCCATAGACATTAAGAGATTGCCCGAAGTTGCCCGAGAGAAACTGGAGAAGAAGGATGTGGTTGTCGACGGGCACCTCAGTCACTTCATTCCGGCAGATGTTGTGGTTGTCCTGAGGATCGATCCCCGCGTTCTTGCAAAAAGGTTGGAAGGAAGGGGTTACTCCAGAGCCAAAATAGCAGACAATGTGGAGGCCGAGCTGATAGATTTAATCCTTGTGGAGGCTCTCGAGAAGAGTGACAGTGTGATTGAGGTGGACAGCACCGGAAAGGGGCCAGAAGAAGTCGTAGAGGAGATACTAAGGCTGATTGGGAATGGGATTAAAAAGAGGGTTGGCGTAGTGGATTGGACAACATATTATGATGACATCGTTCAATACCTTCACGTGAGGGAAGGAGATGAAAATCACTGAAGTTCTCGAGGCCCTGGCAGTTGTTGAAATCACCTTCATGCCCGTCACCATCCTACTGAGTGCACTCTACAACCTCTTAGGAATGATAATCGGCCTCATGCTGGGAGTGATGGCATTCGCAACAATCGCCATGATAGCAGGGAAGAGAATTCTAAAGTCCCATAGAGCGAGGATCATTGATCCCAACGAGCATCCGGAGCTCTATGAGGTCCTGGAAGAGATAACACGCAAGGCTAATGTTAAGATGCCAAAACTTGTTCTCGTGCCAGCAGGAATTCCAAACTCCTTCACTACGGGAATGGGAAGTGACAACGCAGTTCTGGCACTTACTTACGGCACCCTCAGAAACCTCGAGATAGAGGAAATCAAGGCTCTCATGGGTCATGAAATCGGGCACGTCATAAACGGTGATGTCTTGCCTTATACAGTAGCCTCTTTCCTGAGCGGGGGACTTGTGAACATCCCTTTGAGGATAGGGAAGAGGGATGGAACCTTCTTCACCATCTTCGCGAAACCCGCCGGGTGGATACTGAAGATAGCAACGAACCCCGATGATGAGCTCGCTGCTGACTATCGCGCCCTCCCCCTCGTGGGTAAGGAACCACTAATCTCAGCACTCCAGAAAATTGAGAATGCCGTAGAGCTCCGCCCTATAAAAGAAGGAAATCCATCCATGGCTCCTCTATACGCCGTAAATCCCTTTAAGGGCATTGAATGGGCAGAATCCTTCTCTCACCATCCACCCACCAAGGAGAGGATATCCTACATTGAGGCAGCATGGGGGGAGATGAATGAAAATACTGGCAATTAGCGACATCCACGGCAATATGAAAACTGTAAGGAGACTCATAGAGATCCTTAGCCAAGACTTCGACGCTCTCCTCATTGCTGGGGACATAACACACTTCTCAGGTAAGGAAAGTGCCAGAAAGATTCTCAAACCCCTCTTAGAGACAGGAATCACAATTGTGGCTGTGCATGGCAACTGCGATGGAAGGAATGTGCCAGCACTCCTTGAAACTCTCGGAATTTGGGCCCATGACAAAAGGATCGAGTTCAGGGGAATTGGAATAGTTGGAATTGGAGGATCCAACATAACCCCCTTCCACACGGTGTGGGAGTTGAACGAGGAGGAGATAATGAGAATTCTGGAGAGAAACTACCGAAAGGGAGACATTATACTCTCCCACGTTCCACCATACGGAACCAAAGCTGACCTAACTTACTCTGGTATCCACGTCGGGAGCAGGGCATTGAGGGAGTTCATTGAAGAGAACCTACCACCACTCATCGTAACAGGTCATATACACGAGGCGAGAAGTGTGGACAAAATAGGTGAATCACTAATCGTGAACCCTGGGCCCCTCTTCAAGAGCTACTACGCGCTTATAGACCTATCCGAGTGGCATGTAGAGCTAAGAGAGTTCTGATATCCCCCTCCATGAAGTATGCCATCTCGAGCGTGTCAAGCATGCCCGAAGCCCATGTTGACCTTTATTCCCCCTCCTGAGGCCCTGAAACTTGTGGGGCTTCACTTACCCTTTAAGCCTATTTCTCTGCCTTCCTGAGCCATGTAAAAAAAGTATCCTCATACCTGAGTTATCATCCTGAGTGAGTTTGCCAGATGATCCCTGCACTCGCACTTTAAGGAAACAAGCATGTCGGCCGTCAGGCATTTCAAATGAACCCCGACGAGCGGAGTCTCAGCATAGGAGCCTTCGCGATCACTGCGTGCTATTTAAAGCCAAGTTCGCTATTGAGGGTTATGATTTCGAACTCGGAGTAGCACATCGAGAGTCCCGCATTGGCGCAGACCCTGATCATCTGCCCTCCTTAGCATCTCCTCACCGACGTCAAAGGTTCTCAATCTCCTCCCACAGCTCACACCGGTTAAACAATGCCTGCTCACCGGGATAATGTGTCGGGCAGACCTCAAAGTGAAACTCGACGTACAGCTTTCTGGCAGCTTTGTGGGTATCTATAGCGCATTCCTCCGGGCAGTTTTCGAACCGGCGATTGACCCTTGGGTCATTCCTAAGAACGGTTCCAGAGCTAATCATAATTGTCATGTACCTCTTTCTAAGCTACTGAAAGCCCTCTGACCTTTCAGTCCCGCTACCCCGAGCGATCCTCCTAAAGCGTACATCTTCTCCCACATCTTCAAAATTTTGTTCTAATATTTCCATAATCTTGTTACATAATTAAGACAACACAAGTTTTTTATCCTTTCAACCTCAGCGTTAAAACGGTG
Source organism: Thermococcus sp. (assembly GCA_027074805.1). Lineage (GTDB taxonomy): Archaea > Methanobacteriota_B > Thermococci > Thermococcales > Thermococcaceae > Thermococcus. Next base: position 16,555 of record JALTCK010000140.1, read on the forward strand.
ATTTCAATGGACGATCCCTACATCTGGATGGAGAACCTTAACGACGAGCGTGTTTTGAAACTCATTGAGGAGGAGAACAAACGGTTCAGGAAGTTTGTTGGTGAACTGAGCGAAGATCTCTTTCCAGAAGTCTGGGAGTACTACTCGATCCCGACTCTCTACGGGGCAAAGCTTACTGAAAAAGGTATCATTGCGATGTCGAAGGAGAAAGACAGACAGGTTGTACGATGGCTGGATAGGGGGATTATCATTGATTCTAAGACTCTCGAAGAAGAACTTAACGATGAGGTTCTTCTCCAGGGATTCACAGCAGATAAATCCGGAAAGTTGCTCGCTTACAGCTTCTCAATAGGCGGAGCTGACGAAGGAGTGACAAGAATAGTTGACCTCACAACCGGTGAAATCCTGGAAATCTTCAAACCCTCTGTCTGGAACCTTACATTCCTCGAGAATGGCTACTACTTCTCGCGCTTTTATAGGCACGGAGAAACACCGGACGGCGTTAAGGCGCCAGCAGTTAGGCTTTTCTGGAAAGATAAAAACGGTGAAAGAATGGTTTTCGGCGAGGGGCTCGACTCCGGCTACTTCATCGGACTCAGAAAGAGCACCGACGAAAGATGGGCTATGGTCACTGTCACATTCGGATGGAACAGGGCCGAGATTTACGTGGGGCCCATAGATGAACCCGCGAAGTGGGAGAAGGTGTACTCCGCCGGGGTCCCGGCTGAACCAATAGATGTCGTCAATGAAAAGCTCTATGTCCTGACAAGAGAAGGTAGGGGCCTCGGAAAGGTGATAGTCATAGAGGGAGAAAACGTCACCGAGATAATCCCTGAGAGCGACTTTCCGCTGGAGTGGGCTGTGATGGTAAACAATGAAATCCTTGCCGGAAGACTTGTACACGCAAGTCACAGGATTGAAGTTTATTCGCTCGAAGGGGAGAAGCTCGATGAGACCCGATTTGATCTCCCTGGAAGTGTCTACCCTCTCGATACTGATGGAAAGAAAATACTCCTCAGATACGAAAGTTTCACAGTTCCATACAGGCTCTACGAGTTCGACAGCGAACTCAAGCTTGTAGAAAAGCAGGAAGTTGAAGGCGACTTCAGAGTCGAGGAGGACTTCGCGGTCTCGAAGGATGGGACGAAA
>JALTCK010000141.1 GCA_027074805.1 Thermococcus sp.
GCCGTGGAATGCGTGAAACTGGCAAGGGAACTCATAAGGCATGGAGCAGAAGTCCATGCTGTCATGAGTGAGAGTGCTCAAAAAATAATCCATCCCTACGCGATGGAATTTGCAACGGGAAACCCCGTTGTGACAGAAATCACTGGCTTTATAGAGCATGTTGAGCTGGCCGGAGAGCACGACAACAAAGCAGATTTAATCCTCGTCTGCCCTGCAACAGCAAACACCATCGGGAAGATAGCCAACGGCATAGACGACACTCCCGTTACGACCGTCGTGACTACGGGCTTCGCCCACACACCGATAATGATCGCTCCTGCAATGCATTCAACAATGTACAAGCACCCTATAGTCGCAGAGAACATCGAGAAGCTCAAGAAACTGGGCGTGGAGTTCATAGGACCAAGGTTTGAAGAAGGAAAGGCAAAGGTGGCATCTATAGATGAGATAATCTACAAAGTTATCAAAAAACTTCATCCCAAGACCCTCGAAGGAAAGCGCGTTTTGGTCACAGCGGGGGCAACAAGGGAGTATATAGACCCAATACGTTATATGACCAACGCTAGCAGTGGGAGAATGGGCGTCGCCATGGCCGAAGAGGCAGAACTTAGGGGTGCCGAGGTCACCCTTATCAGGACGAAGGGAAGTGTTCCCAGCTTCGTGGAGAACCAGATCGAGGTTGAGACAGCTGAGGAGATGTTGGAGGTTATAGAGAGAGAACTGAAGGCAAGAAAATATGATGTTGTTGTTCTGGCGTCAGCAGTAAGCGATTTCCGAGTGAAAAAGAGGGCTAATATGAAGATAAAAAGCGGAAAAGCCATAACCCTTGAACTTGAGCCAACACCTAAGATAATTGACCGCATTAAAGAGCTCCAGCCGAATGTATTCCTCGTCGGATTTAAAGCTGAAACAGGATTGAACGAGGAGGAACTAATCACCGCTGCCAGAATGCAGATAGAAAGAGCAGGAAGCGATTTGGTCGTGGCCAATACTCTTAGAGCATTTGGCAGTGAAGAAAACGAAGTTCTTCTCGTTGGGGGAAACTTGGTCAAGAAAGTGCCCAGAATGAGCAAGCGGGAGCTGGCCGAGAAACTCTGGGATGAAATAGTGTCCCTTCTTTAGGAGAAAGCTTTTTTTACTCCCCACTCCAAGAATACAAAATGGTGTGAGGTGATACTGTGGTTGTTCTAAACAAACCCCTTCCATACATAGGTGTTACTCCCTTCCAGCTGACATCTTCGCTGGTAATTCTGGTGGCAGGTTATATCATCACGAGAATCCTCGTGGGAATATTCAAAAGAAGCATGGGAAAGACCAAGCTCCCCCCGCTGGTCATAGAATTCCTTGGGCGGTTTTTGGCTATACTCCTCTACGTAGTCGTAGTGATAATTGGTCTAGGTGTCGTTGGAATCTCAGTTTCGCCAATCATACTCGGCCTCTCGGCTGTTTTAGGCTTAATACTTGGCTTCGGGCTTCAAGACACAATCACAAACCTCGCAGCGGGTGTATGGATAGCAGCACTCAGGCCCATAGATATCGGTGAAATTGTCGAGATTTCCGGACAAACTGGCAGTGTTAGCGGGATTGGTCTCATGAGCACCGAGTTAAAAACACCTGACAATAAACTGATAACGATACCGAACAAACTTGTATGGGGCAGTATAATAGTTAACTACACTAGAATGCCAACAAGAAGAGTTAGCGTAGATATTGGCGTGGCCTACGGGACTGACCTCGACAGGGCGATTAAGCTGGCGATAGGACTCATGAAGAAACATCCACTGGTTCTCGATGAACCGGAACCAACTGTTGCAATAACTGCTCTGGCGGATTCCTCTATCGACCTACAGCTGAGGGCATGGGTTAAGACGAAGGACTACTGGACAGTCAAGGGAGACTTAACCCGGGGCATATACGAACTCTATAAGGCGGAGGGGATAGAAATTCCATTCCCTCAACTGGAGGTCCACCTGAAAAACGAGTGAAGTCCTTCTTTTTAAAATTCCGGGTGATACTATGAGGGTAGTAGGGATAACAGGATCGGGCGGGGTCGGGAAGACAACTCTGAGTGTTAATATAGCCAGCTGTCTAGCTGCCACTGGCGTTAGAACCCTGACAATCGATGCGGACCTTTATTTCCCCGACATGTCCTCCCACGTCAGAGTACCTTCTCCCCGCTCTATTCACGATTACGTTACGAACCCGGAGATAGATACTGAGTGGCTAATATCTCAGTACAATAAGATAAAGGACCTATACTTTGTTCTTGGAGAGGTCAAAATGAAGGAGATAGACGCACATGCTTTTTCGATGGTGTCCGGCCTCATTGAAGTCCTGAAAAACTACTACGGTGCTATCATAGTTGACTTCCCTTCCGGAGTTCCCATCGAATCGCTGCCCTTGCTTTCTTCTCTTGATCTCCAACTCATTGTTATAGATCTAAGGAAAATCCCCTTAGTCGATTTAGAAATCAGCATTCTGAACACAGTTTACAAATACTGGAAGGACGAGACAAAAAAACTCGGAGTGATTTTCAACTTCGCAGACTTACCAGAGAGAAGATTGGAAGTATTGGAGGAGTACATCTACTCAGAACTTGGAGTTCATATACTTGGGGAAGTTCCCTACACTCATAGTCTATTAATGGAACCCTATTTGGGAATTCCAGCGTGCTTAGACGGAGAATTGCCATCCATAGAAAGGATAACCCAGGAACTTCTAAAATATTACCTCTAAAAAGTTTAATAAAGGCACATCTGAAGCCCTTTATGGTGACCATAGTGAAGAGAATAGGAATAATAGGTGGAACGACACCCGAGTCGACCTGTTACTACTACCAGAACTACATCAAGATAAGCAGGGAGAAGTTCGGCTCATTCAACTTCCCGGAGCTGATAGTCTACTCGATAAACTTCGAGGAGTTCAAGAACAACCCGCGCGGCTGGGAGGGGAGAACCGAGATGCTGATAAAGGCCGCCAGGGCCCTCGAGAGGGCCGGTGCCGAGATAATATCGCTCTCCGCCAACACGCCCCACATAGTCTTCCCGGAGATTCAGAAGGCCGTGAACGTCCCGATGGTCAGCATAATCGACGCCCTCATCGAGGAGATGAAGCACAGGGGCGTTAAGAGGGTCCTCCTCCTCGGTACCAAGACGACGATGACGGTCGACTTCTACAAGAACGCCCTCCGCGAGGCGGGCTTTGAGGTAATAACGCCGAGCGAGGAGGAGATGGACGAGATCGACAGAATAATCTTCAGCGAGCTCGCCTTCGAGAACTTCGAGCACAGGCCATACCTCATAGACCTCATAGAGAGGTACGCGAAGGAGGAAGGCATCGAGGGGGTAATCCTCGGTTGCACCGAGCTCCCGCTGGCGATAAAGCAGGGCGACGTGTCGGTTGAGGTCTTCGACACCGCGGCAATCCATATGAGGAAGCTCATCGAGCTCGCGGCCGAGTGATTTTTAAGCCCTTTTCTTCCCCTTCCTCCAGGTGAGAGAGATGGAGATAAAAGAGTTTCAGGACATGATCAGGGACATCTACTTCCACAAGGACTCCAAGCGCGGCGTTGACAAGACCTTCCTCTGGTTCGTTGAGGAGGTTGGAGAGCTGAGCGAGGCTATAAGGAAGCGCGATAGGGAATCGATGGAGGAGGAGTTCGCCGACGTTCTGGCGTGGCTCGCGAGTTTAGCGAACCTCCTAGGGGTAGACATCGAGGAAGCCGCGAAGAAGAAGTACCCCGGTGTCTGCCCCTACTGCGGGAAGAACCCGTGTGAGTGCGAGGAGAAGTTCTAAACGACTCAGAGCCCAATCTCCCTTTTAGCTTGATTCCAGGGAATCCCCTCCCTTGGGGTCTCCTCCATCAATTTGGAGATTTCCTCCAGTTCCTGAGGAGTTACCTCCTCTTCATCAAGGGCAGAGATCTTGAGTTCCATCTCTTATCTCTCCATGGGCTCTCCCACGCTTTCCTCCTGATAAACCTTCCCTTCCTTTCGACCACCATCTAAACGAAAAGATTTTTATACTTTGGCAGGCACTATCCTATGCAGTAAACCGAGGTGGTGTGCATGCATGAACTTGTAGAGTTCGCCGTTGAGAAGGCCCTCGAGCTTGGAGCTAACTACGCCGAAGCACGCTTTGAGGAGAAGAACGGCACTTCTCTGGCAATGAAGAACGGAAACCCTGAGGGACTGGAGGTTCTGGCAGATAGAGGCATTGGCATTCGTGTCCTCGTGGATGGGGGAATGGGCTTCGCAAGCACCAACGTCCTCACGAAGGAGAGCGTCGCCGAGGCTGTGAAGAAGGCTGTGAAGCTCGCAAAGGCGGCCTCAAAGGTGAGGAACGAGCCGATACGCTTCAGCGATGAGGACTTTCACGAGGTCTACTACGAGGTCAAGATGCGCAAGGACTTCCGCGATGTTTCCCCGGAGGAGAAGCTCGAGCTTCTCAGGAAAATCGAGGAGGAGGTAAAGGCCACCAGCGTGAATGTGCCGATGCGCTACATTGGCTACTCCGACCAGGTTTGGCACAAGATAATAGCCAACAGCGATGGAGCGTTCATCGAGAGCGTCATCCCGCGCGTCTCGACGATGTACAACCTCGTCGTCTTCGAGAACGGCCAGATGGAGCAGGCGCCTTTCGTTCAGAGGGCATTCTCCGGGGGGCTGGAGCTCATAGAGAAGGACGAGCCGTGGAACTGGGCGGTGAAAGATGTCCAGGCGCTGAAGAGGCTCATCACAGAAGGCAAGAAACCGCCGGAGGGGAAGGTTGACCTCGTGATAAGCCCTGAGGTGGCTGGAATAGCCGTCCACGAGAGCGTTGGGCACCCCTACGAGTCCGACAGGATATTCGGAAGGGAAGCCGCCCAGGCCGGAGAGAGCTTCGTGAAACCGGACATGCTCGGCGAGAGGATAGGGAGTGAAGCG
>JALTCK010000142.1 GCA_027074805.1 Thermococcus sp.
AGTGTGCTCTAAGTTTATTCCCTCATGAGCGGGGGGAATCCATATGAACTCTTCTCCCCACCCCATGATCTTGCTGGACAATGCACTTATGTCATTTTCATAGACAATTCCTCTGACAACTTGCCATGGAAACTCCAGGTTCCAGTAGAAACCCCTCTGCAGTCCTCCGGTGTTAGTATAGATACCATCAACCCATCCCTTCCAGTAATCTATGCCCCCAACGGCTGGCTTTATGGTGTAATTCGAGTTCTTAAAGAGTTCCCACTGCTCCTTATCATCCTTGACCAGCACGGGAATCTCAACGAGATAGGGGAGGTCAGGATTCACCTCCTGCTCCAACCATTGAGCCAGTTGCCTAGCATCGTTATATCCATCCTCACATGAATAACCACTCATTGGCACCTGTCCGTATTCCCCGTCTTTGCCCAGTGCATGGAGGACTATTATATAATCAAACCCGAGGTCTGCCAGCCTGGAAACCGGGACGTTAGTATCAAAGGTCGCGTAGTTCCCATACCCGGGCTCAAAATACCACAGCGCATATTTGATCATTATACCACCTCAATTTGTAGTTTTCAATCATGATACTTAAACTTTTTGGATTAGTAATTTTTAGTTGCAGTCCAAGATAGAAATTACAACTTATTTGGCTCGTTTTAAATAGGATATTTGCTGGAAAAACTCCTTGAAAATAAAAATGTCAGATCAAGCCATGATAAGGTGGGGGATTGAGAATATGTTTGACATTTCATAGCCTGAATGGCACGTTTGCATCCTCTCTTCTCTCGATTTTATGAAGCTCCCTCCTGTACGCCTCCAGCGGCTTGTCCTCAACCTTGAGATAGCCGGCGAAGGTCTTCGGCCTCTTCTCCAGCTCATCGAAGAACTCTGGATAGCGCTTGTCCCTGACTATGTGGTGGTCGAGGATTATTTCCGCGTTCGTCTCGCGGATTATCTCGTTGAGATTCTTTATTCCGGTCCCCCAGCTCCCCTCGGCGCGCTTTCCTAGGTAGGTCGGCGGGCCACCGGTTATGAGCAGGTCGGGGTTCTTCTCAACTATCCACTCGACCGCCCTCCTGTTTAACAGCTGTATGTCGCTGGCATGGATTATTCTTTTGGCCCCGTCATCTATGAGAACCATCACCACGAAGCCGAGCTTTGACCCCTCGCTCCCGTGCGGAACCGCCGACGAGAACTCAAGCGTGACCCCGCCGAGGTCGAAGGTTCTCCCATCCGCGAACTCTATCTTCCCCGCAATCGGCTCAGCGTTCTTGAGGAAGGCCCAGGCGCGCTTCCTCTGGCTGAAGTTTATGTTCTCCCGCGGGTGTTTGATGAATAGAAGCTTACCCGTATAGATTTCCCTTGCGTATTCCTCGCTCGAGCTCTCGTAGAGACCCTCGAAGAAGGGCGTGTGGTGGTCGTAGTGGTAGTGGGAGATTGTAATGATGTCGGCCCGCCTCGCGTAGCCTTGAATCTTTCTCCTTATCTGCTGAAGGGTTTCAATTTCAATTTTGGCCGGTAGAAGGCCATAGCGCCTCGGCCCTAGGGCAACACCCGGATCGATGAGGATTTTTAATCCAAAGGCTTCTACGAAGGTCGCTAAACTTCTAACGCCGAGGCTCTCGCTCGCTAGTGGAATTATACGCATGTTATCCCCCAACCATCTTTGGGGACAATGCTTAAAAATCTTGAAGCGAAGTAGCTCGATGCCATGGGAGTGTACAAGGCCGCCGTGGTTCCCATACTCATTCTCTTCCTGATGACAGGGCTAATTGGGCATAACACAGGGAGGTTAAGGGAGATTCCCGTTGTTGGAGGGCCCTGGGACGATTTAACTACGGAGATGATAAACGGCGTTTACGATGTGACCGGGATCTACCTGGGGGCAGTAGGGGCATTCGATCAGAGCTTCTCAGAGCATATCCCTCTCCAAACAGTTGACATGGATCTGAATAAACCAGACGATTCTTACCGATACCCATATTGGCGTTACACGGCCTTTCCTCGCGGGCAACTTCCTGAGATTCTTAATTCCTCTGTGGTTCAGAAGTTCGTTGATGGCGTCATCTCAGAGGCTGAGATAAGGGTCGAGGCAAAGCACGTTCCAGATAATCTCTACCTCCCCTACCTGAGGGGAACGGCCTACGAAGTCATGGTAGAGAGGGCCAAATACTGCGCAGGTGGACCACAAAGGATCCGCGCTATGTGGTCACCCACTGCGGTGACTGCGACGACTGGCACCTCGTTGCCTACGCGATAATCTCTAAGATAAACCTGGAGCACGGGGTTAATGCGAAGTACTTCCTTACAATGACTTATGACCATGCCTTTTTGACAGTGTATTACCCAGATGAGGGAAAATGGGAAATCTACGACTGGTTTCCACCCATAGGAAAGCCTGTCTTTAAAACCAACAAATTTGGAAGGGATTACATGGTGCTTAATGGCGGTTGCACGTACACTCTTCACATTTCTAAGGATGACTGCGTTGTAGAGATAAGGCGTTTTGATAATTATGGTCTCATGAGTAGATTTTATTCAATATACGGGATTGGACCAATCTCATCATTGTATGAGCTTCCGTCCCTTAGATATGTGAAAGGTAGCGAGTTGATAAAGATGTGGGACTGATTCTTTAAGTAAAATCCTCCCCATAAATGCAAAGAAAGACTTATTAATCTTGATCCATGAACTGGTTTGGAGCGGATGTTAGTGTTATCAACCGATGATGAGTGTCATCCCTCCTGAACGGATGAAGAGATTATCCCCACCTGAGGTGGTTCGATGCTGGGTTTTCTCAGGAGAAAGAAAAAGGAAAAGTACGGCCCCTTCGTATACCTGAGCGAGCCTACCCTACTGTACCACACAAAGACCGAGAAAGCCATCCTCGAGGTCATAGAAGAGAAGTTCAACTCCAACAACATCCTTGTCCCCTCGAACTACGGGTTAAGGGATACCAGCTCAAAGATCAAGGACGCGGACTACTTTGTAGCCGTGGCTGTCCTTGGAAAGTTCACTTCCCTCGTTGGGAGGGAAGTCAAAATGGCTCAGGAACTTGGAAAGCCAATACACACGATGCTGGTCGCAAGAGACCCTGAGGGTATAGTCTACGTATGGGTTGAAGGGATCCCAGAGGATGTTGAATGGCTCTCGCCAGATGAGACACAGGCCTTCACCCAGAAGTTCGCTCACGATGAATACATGGCCTACATGAAGACTGGCCTTTTCATAGGGAGTAGAAAAAGAGAATGGTAGTCAAGAGATGCGTTTGGCCTGTACGTACTCATGGATGGCCTTAGCGGCTCTCTTTCCATCACCCATCGCCAGGATGACCGTGGCTTCACCCCTAATCGCGTCTCCGCCGGCGAAGACGCCAGGGATGCTCGTCATGAGGTTTTCATCAACCACGAGCGTCCCGTCGGCTTTTGCCTTGAAGCCGCTCTCCTCAAGTAGTATCCTGTTGGGCTCAAGCCCTATGGCTATTATGACAGTTTCAGCCTCCAGAGTGACGTATTCGCCGGTTCCGACTATCTTTCTCTTGCCCCTGCTGTCACGCTCATCGAGCGGCTTCATCTTTTCGAACTTGACAGCTTTGACCTTCCCGTTCTCGTCACCGATGAACTCAACTGGAGTGAGGAAGAACTCGAACTTAACCCCTTCCTCCTCTGCGTGCTCTATCTCCTCTATCCTGGCGCTCATGTCTTCCCTTCCGCGCCTGTAGGCTATTGTAACATCACAACCGAGTCTGAGAGCCGAGCGTGCAGCATCCATTGCCGTATTCCCTGCTCCGATCACAATTACCTTCTTCCCGACGGCTATCGGCGTGTCGTATTCCGGGAACTTGTAGGCCTTCATGAGGTTGATTCTCGTTAAGAACTCATTGGCACTGTAAATCCTATCGAGGAGTATTCCGGGTATGTTCAGAAGCTTTGGCGTTCCAGCACCGGTTCCTATGAAGACGGCGTCGTATTCATTGAGGAGATCCTCGATTGTAACCGTTCTGCCAACTATGTAGTTGGTCTTCACATCTACACCGAGCTCTTTCATCCTGTCAAGCTCACAGTTGAGGACCTCCCGCGGGAGCCTAAAGCCAGGGATTCCGTAGGCAAGGACTCCTCCCGGCTCGTGGAGAGCTTCGTAAATTGTAACATCGTAGCCAAGCTTGGCCAGTTCAGAGGCGCACGTGAGACCGGCCGGCCCGGCGCCTACCACCGCTACTCTTGCACCTATGGGCTCAACTCTCTTGAGCTCCGACTCACAGAGTTTCCTGTCAATGCCCCTCTCGCGCGCATAGTCTGCAACGAACCTTTCGAGCTTTCCGATGTTTACCGCCGTTCCAACCTTACCAACAACACAGACACCCTCACACTGATCCTCCTGCGGACATACCCTTCCAGTTATAGCCGGCAGGATGTTATCATTCCAGATTATCCTAAGGGCCTCCTCAACGGCCTTATCCGGATCATCACGATGCTCAACGAGCTTTCCGATGAAGGCCGGGATGTTGATGTGAACCGGACAGCCTTTTATGCATGGGGCATACTCCGCCGGACACTGAAGACAGCGTTCTGCCTCTTTAACCGCAAGCTCGAAGGTATAGCCAAGGTTAACCTCACCAAAATCTTTAACCCGCTCCCCAACTGGTCTCTCAGGTGTCGGGACTCTTTCCTTGATGAGTTTGGGTCTCTTCCTTGCCATTCAAATCACCCCCTTGGACTCAAGGTAATGTTTCTTCGCTATCTCCTGCTCACGGACGAAGCGGGAGTCACGCCTTATGACGTCGTCCCAGTCCACTTTGTGGGCGTCGAACATTGGCCCATCACGGCATGCAAACTTTATCTCTCCGTCGTAGAGTATCCTGCACGAGCCACACATTCCAGTTCCATCCACCATTATCTGCCTGACGGTAACGATTGTGGGAATTCCGTACTCTTTCGTTAGTTCGGCAAGCTTCTTGAGCGAGCCCAGTTTGCCCCCGCCGAAAACCATATCCACCCTGTCCTTCTCGATGAGTTCCTTCAGAACATCAAGGTAATGCCCCTTGATTCCGCGAGAACCGTCCTCCGTGGTGAGATAGTGCTCGTCCGCTACAGGCTTCGCTAGGAACTTCTCAGGATAAGAATGAGCCCTGTCCTCAAAAGTCTGAATCGATATGGTGTAGTTTCCCGCCTCTTTCATAGCCTTAAGAGTGGAGTAGTTTTCCGCTTGGCCACAAACGGCGTCGGACACAAAAACAACGTTGCCGTAGTACTTGACTTCTATTGGCTTCCCAAGAGGGCCTGCGACGGCATATAGGGAATCTCCAACTTGAAAATTGTCCCAAAGATCGAAGCTGGTCTTTCCGTGCCTTCTGATGAACATTCCTATCCTTCCAGTCTCTTTGTCGGCATAATAGATTGACATCGGAATCCTCTCGCCCTTCTCATGTATTAGTAAAACCACGAATTGGCCGGGTTTCCACGCTTTGGCCACATGGGGAGCCTCAACCTCCATGAAGAAATCCCTAACATCCAGCTCCTCTTTTGCAGTAATCTTATACATAGACGCATCACCCTGTTCACCTGTATATTTTAGTTCACTAAAAGTTCAGAACTTATAGTTTATAGGCGTTTTTAAAACCAAAAGTTTAGAACCCGTTTAACGAGAATTAACGGTCTTTGATGGCTTCATTGGAGGCCATTAACGGCCTCACCTTCACTGCAAGGGTTTTTATTGAGGTTTCCCATGATAGATAGGGTGGTAGTATGGTGGAGATACCCAAGAGTCATCCAAGATACTGGAGTCTCTATTACAGGGAGAAAATCATTAATGGAATGGAGAAAGGTATAACGGCCAAAGCCGGTCTTATAGCACATGGCCGCGGAGAGGCCTTCGACTATATCCTTGGAGAAAGGACGATAAAGCCTGCAGAGAGTGCAATGAAGGCAGCTGTGGCGAAACTCCTCCTCGCAAAACATCCAGTTATCTCGGTGAACGGAAACGTCGCTGCTTTAGTCCCAAAGGAGACGATAGAACTGGCAAAAGCCCTCGGAGCGAAGCTCGAGATAAATCTCTTCTACCGCACGGAAGAGAGAGTTAAAGCGATAGCAGAGGAATTAAGGAAGCACGATCCAGATATAGAACTCCTTGGAATAAACCCTACAATGAGAATCCCTGGTTTGGAACATGAGCGCGGAAAAGTAGACGAGAACGGCATATGGAAGGCAGACGTAGTTGTCGTTCCCCTTGAGGACGGTGACAGGACAGAGGCACTGGTGTCTATGGGTAAGTTCGTGATAACTATCGACCTTAATCCCCTATCAAGGAGCGCTAGGATGGCACACATCACAATAGTAGATAACATAGTCAGGGCTTACCCAAGGATGACAAAGCTCGCTCGGGAGATGAACGACTACACAGAGGAGGATCTGCTGAGGATAATCGGAGAATACGACAATGAAAAAACGCTGAGCGACGTTCTGGTTTACATGAGGAACCGGTTAACTAAACTGGCCGGAGAAGGGGTCTGGAGGAGGAAGGAGCTGGATTGTTAGTTGCCGTTTCCATTCTTTTCAACGAGCCTTCTGAGGCTGGTTATTAGTTCTGTCTCACTATCGGCCCTCGAGATTACTAGGGGAACCCTCTCCCTCTCTGCCAGTTTAACGGCAAGCTCATCGAGCTTTTTGACTCCGTGAAGAACAACGACGGCCGGTTTAAGGCCCTGGACGCGAACAGCGATCATAGGGCTCCTGCCAGTTGTTACCTTCGTGAAAACGAGTGCCCTTTCTGTAGTCCAGCCATAGAGCTTGAGGAACTCTTCACTACTCATTTCTAGGATGGCCCGTATGCTATCAACGACTGTGTACCCGTATATTTTCCGATCTACAAGGTGCATGTTGGCAACGACTTCCCCTTTCACGGCATCAACGACCTCTTTTATCGTCAGCGGGAGCGTAAACTCACGGATGTCGAGAATAGCGTTGGTAGGGAGTTCGCCCTCTATCGTTTTGCTGAAGGCTCTGATAACATTCCCTCCGCGCTTCTCGTCTATGTTAAGAAGGGCCTCCACAAACTTACGAATCGTCGAAGCGCCAGGGCTCTTTCTCCTCCCGCCCTCATAGTCACTTATAACAGAAGAAGAGACGCCAAGGTGCTCGGCAAGCTCAGTCTGACTAATTCCGAAGATTTCACGCCACTTTCTCATCGTCTTGCCGGGGTCGGAGGAGAGGGTAATTTCACCTGCTATGCGCTTTGCAAGGGCCTCTTTTTCCTTTTCTAACATGTATTCAACTGCTCCAAACTCATTATAAGCTTTTCGGCAATTGTGGAAAGGAGGTGCGGCAAAACTTTTAGTCTTGGTCATGAATTTGGATTCTACCACAGGTTCAAACTCATGCAGAACGCCAGTAAAATATAAACCGCTCTTTCACGGCTCCAGGAAACTGTTGTGGTGCGGTGGCCGGGATTTGAACCCGGGTCACCGGCTTGGAAGGCCGGTGTCCTAGACCAGGCTAGACTACCACCGCATTGCGAGAAAGTGGTGGGGCGAGGGGGATTTGAACCCCCGACACCCGGATCTTCAGTCCGGCGCTCTCCCAGGCTGAGCTACCGCCCCACGCTCAAAGATAAGGGAAAGATCCAAATTTATAAACCTTGCGGTGAGCCCCACCCATCATTCTGCCCTCAGAACCAAACAGTGGGCATTATTTCTTACAGCAAACCTTAGGATCTCTAGGACCCTCCAGTTAATTTCCAGACAAACTAAGCATCAAGCCGTTTATTATGTCCACCAAGGTTTCCGGGTGTGGATAACCGTGGGTTGCTCCTTACTTACAATAAGATACGCCCTGTCTTGGTTTGCCCAGAAAATGAAGAAAAAAGAGAACATGGTTCAGAGCTTTGGTGCAACCGCATAAATCGTTCTATCCTCACCTATTCCTTCGATGAGACCGCGGTGCCTCCTCACACAGCTCTCACACTCGCCGCAGTGTATCGGCTTCCCCTCTTCTGTGAAGCCCTTCGGCATGTAGCAGGAGTTGGAGTACTCGTACTTCGCGTCCAGCCCCTTCAAAAGTTTCGCAATGCCCTTCTTATCGAGATCTATGAGAGGGGCAACGACCCTCACTTCCGCCATCGTGCCGTAGCGGAGCATCTCGTTCATCTTCTCCACGAACTCGGGCGTATTGTCCGGGAAGGTGGCTCCTTCCTCGGCGTTGAAGCCCACTATGATGTCCCCGCCCCCGAGGGCATCGAGGAGCGAAGCGGCGACCGCTATTAGAACTACGTTACGAGCGGGAACCCAGACGCTCTTCGCGGTCTCCTGCGCAACGCTCATGTCTTCCAGTTCCTCAGCAGAGACCTTCGGCGTTTCGCCGCCGACTAATGTGGTTCCCCTCAGCTTTGAGAACTCCTCGAGGAAGTCAAGCCTCACAATCTTCAGCGGGACGTCCAGCTCCTTCGAGAAGAACTCCGCTACTCTGTTAGTTACCTTCTCCTCATTGCTGCCGTAGTTGACGGTGAGCATTATAACCTCGTCGTAGTTCTTCTTCGCCCAGTAGAGGCAGGCCGTTGAGTCCAACCCACCGCTGAAGAGAACGACTGCGCGCTTCATTCAACCACCTCCGGGAGCAGTTTGACGTTAAGTTTCCTCGCACGGCTTCTAAGCTTTTTGTCATAGGTCGCGAGGGTTCCAGTTTCTCTGGCTATCGCGAGGATCACGGAGTCAATATAATGCCTCAAGCTGAGGCTCTGTAGAAGGTTAAGGCCCTCGAGGAGGTACCCCCTGTCATCCACAAGAGAGGCCCTTGGATCAAAGAGTATCTGCTCGACGAGCTCTCTGGCTTCCTCATTGCTAAAGCCGAGCTTCTTGAAGTTCCAGACGGTCTCGTAAACCACTATCGTCGGCACGATCCATCGGTCGATAGAGTGAATGAGCCCCATGGCGCTTCCGTGGTACTCGGAATCTTCAACCGCAGCATATATGAAGACGTTGGAGTCAATCACGGCTCCCATGACATTTCCTCCTCCATGGCCTCCTCCGAGATCCTCTCAAGCTCTTCCGCGGTTAGCTTTCTCCCAAGCCTGAAGGTTTTCCACTTCTTCCTTGCCCTCTTGATGACTATCTCGTCCCCCCTCAGCTCAACGGCCAAGTACTCGCCCTCCTTTATGCCGAGGGCCTTTCTTATCTCTGCGGGAATGGTTATCTGGTAGTTCCGAGTGACCTTCGTGAGCGGCATAGTAGTCCACCAAAGTATAGTAGGACTTCCTACTAGATAACCCTTTCGCTCACTCGAGGGCGAGGCCAACGATGTCTCTCACGCTCGAAAAGCCCTCCTTCTCGAGGTATCTTTCGACTCCCTCGTTTATCTCCCTGAAGGCCTTCCAGCCGCGGAGCGAGACGGCAGTGCCGATCTGCAAAGTGGAAGCTCCAGCCAAGAGGAACTCGACTGCATCCTGCCACGTGGTTATGCCGCCAATTCCAATGACTGGAATGTCAAGAGCCCTCGCAAGGTCGTAGACGGCCCTCAACGCGATAGGCTTGACCCCCGGCCCGGAGTAGCCTCCAACCCTGTTGCTCAGGATTGGCCTTCTCGCATAGACATCTATCGCTATCGCCTTCAGCGTGTTTATGGCCGAGACGGCATCGGCTCCCGCTTTCTCGGCGGCCAGCCCGAGCTTCGTTATGTCATCCGTGTTGGGGGTCAGCTTAGCTATCACAGGTTTATCGGTGGCCTCTTTGACGGCCTTGACGACTTCATGCACGTTCTCCGGCTTCTGGCCGATCTCCATACCGTAGCCCTTCGCGTGCGGGCAGCTGAGGTTCAGTTCGAAGGCATCGGCAACATCGCCCAGCTTCTCTGCCAGAAAGGCAAACTCCTCGACTGTGCCTCCGAAGATAGAAACGATGATCGGGAAGTCGAAGGTGTAGCCCTCCACCATCTCCAGAAAGCCCTTCCAGCCAGGATTTGGAAGGCCCATCGCGTTTATCAGCCCATAGGGAAGTTCAACTATAGTTGGGTTGTCGTAGCCCTTTCTAGGCTCTATCCCAATGGATTTTGTCACAACACCTCCCGCCCCTTCCTCATGAGCACGAATCCATTGTTCAGGCGTTTTATCGTTTATCCCAGAAGCAAGAATGAGCGGGTTCTCGAACCTTATCCCGAAAAGCTCTACCTCAAGGCTTGCCATTCTACAGCACCGTAGAGGGTAAGTATGGCACTTTAAGGGTTTTTGGTAGGTGGGGCAAAGCTTATAAGATGACTGCGAATTATCCATGCCGGGGGCCGGTAGCTCAGCCTGGTTAGAGCGCGGGGCTTTTAACCCCGTGGCCGCGGGTTCGAATCCCGCCCGGCCCGCCACAGAAACTTTGCTAGCGCAAAGTTTCATCAAAAAGTTTTTACTGCCCAGAAGTGCCAGGGGGTTTTGTGTGCCTGTTTAATTGCAGTTCTATGAGTGGGGTTACTTATTAGTTGAGACCTCCAATCAGTTTCACCCTTATTGTTGGCGTCCGTTGGACGCCTTTTGAAGAGTGAAACACTGCAAATCCAACGTTTTTGATGAAACCCTGATTCAAGAAGCCGTTAATCTCAAAGCACACAAGTTCAAAAAGGGCGTTCAAACAGTCAGAGTTTTTTGATGAAGCTTTTCGCCAGAAAAGTTTTTTGGTCAGGCTTTGCTTGGCAAAGGTTGATGGAGAAAGTTTGACCAAAGTGGTTAACTCACATACAATAATGAAACTCCGACGCCCGGCTCGAAAGGTTTATAAGCCAACTCCCTCAATGCCCTGCAGTGATTAAAAACCACCTTTCTTGGAGGTGTTTGCAGTGGAAGCCAAGTTCGAGATACCGGTATGCACGTCATGCGGGAAGGAGATAACCCCACGGGAACACGCAACCCACTTCGTATGCCCGAACTGTGGCGAGGAGATAATCTGGCGCTGCGAAAGCTGCAGGGTCCTTAGTGTCCCCTACAAGTGTCCCAAGTGCGGTTGGGAAGGGCCGTGAAGCTTAGGAGGTGAAAAGAATGGCTGATTTCAACCTTGTTGGCGTTATAAAGATCATGCCAACCGACCCGGAGGTTAACCTCGACGAGCTCGAGGAGAAGCTCAAGGCAGTTATTCCGGAGAAGTTTGGCCTCGCCAAGGTCGAGCGCGAGCCGATAGCCTTCGGTCTTGTCGCCCTCAAGTTCTACATCCTCGGTAGGGACGAGGAGGGCTACTCCTACGACGAGGTCGCTGACCTCTTCAGGCAGGTCGAGAACGTCGAGAGTGCCGAAGTTGAGACCGTTTCGAGGATCTGAATCCACGGCTTTCTTCTATTCTCCCTATTTAACACTATTTTTGATGCCCCTCTTCGAGTGGTTGAGGTATGAAGGTTAGGTATGGCCCAAATCCCAATACCTTTTATCTTCCGACCAGAGGGACCTAGTGACAGACACCGACGAAGTTTACAAATACGTGTGATTCGAGTAAAATGAAAGGGAAAACGGGGTAGAGACAGAAATTACGAAGGCATTAACCAGAAAAATGGAAGCCTAAACTCCCAAACTCAGGCTCAGCTTCGGCCTTTTCCATTCATCGAGAATCTCCATGAGCTCCTCGTTCTGGATCTTCCCGTAGAGCTCGTCAAAGCGCTTCTTCGCCCCATCGTCCCCGGTTTTCCAGCGGGCGAGTTCGGCTATAGCCTTAAAAAAGTCGGCTGTGTCATCCTCGAAGAGCACGGCAAAGCCATCCATGTTCCTGGCAACCACGTCGTAGGCACCCTCATTGAAGAGCCCCTCGATGAAGTCAACAAGCGTGTCAAAGACCAGACCGAATATATCGTCACTCACGTTGATGGCCTTGAGGAGAGCATCACGTAGAGCTTTGAAGGATTTATCGTATTCTCCCCTCCCGGCCCATATCTCGGCCTCTATGAGCTTCGCGTTTATCTCTATCTCGTTGTCTCTCGGGCTCCTGAGGATCTCGCGAATGAGCCCCTCAGCAGAGTCATAGTCACCGAGTTCATACTTGAAATGCGCTAAATCGAGGAGGCTTATCATGTAGTTCTTCTCGTCCCTTATGCGCTCAAAAATCTCCCTCGCGCGCTCCATCAGCTCCATCGCCTTCTCGGTCTCGCCGAGTTCATCGTAGTTCACCGCTAGATTCGCGAGTGTCAGTGCTATCTCCCTCTCGTTCTTCAAAACATTCTCCTCGTGTTCGAGGAGTCTCTGATAAATTTCTATAGCTTTCTCAGGCTTTCCAAAGTGTTCATATGCATCTGCTAAGTAGTAGAGGGCTGTGGCATATTCTTCTGGATCCTCTTTCTTCCTCTCAGTGACATTCCTGTAGAGCTCCATTGCGCTATCAATATCATCGAGGTGAGCGTAAACATGACTAATTTCGTGGAGCAGGTCATACGGGTTCTCACATTGAATGGCAACTTCTCCGAGGCGTTGGAGTTCCTTTATAAGCTCCTCTTCTGTTTCAATTGAATCCACGTAATCATCAAAAAGCTCTAAGAGTTTCTCACAATCTTTTTCACCCAACGCTTTCTCCCACTCAGCTTTTATATCTGTCATGAGCACCACCTGCCTTCGGTTCGCCGAACGGGTTAAAAAGGTATAGTTGGCAGGTAATACACTATCGCCAATTTTTAGCTAGTATTATGAACAGACGACAAACGTTTGTCAGTTTAACCCCCCGAGGTTATCTAGGTCGTCGTTTTGTTCGTCAGATTTTCATGGATATTTTATCCATTTTGTCCTCCGGGGAAACTCCACGCCCAAATGTTGGTGAACCGACCACATGTTCAAGGGGCAGGGTTATATTGTCTCTCCACAATTCCCAGTACTGGATAAATTATCCAGGTGGTGCCAATGGAGGAAGTGAAGAGAGACATGATACAGGAGTACGCAGGCTGGAGCACTCTTGATGTGCTCGAAAACGCAAACCGCTATCCCGGCCCAACGGGTTTCTTCGCCTACGTCATGGAGGAAGCCCTGAAGGAGAGCATCTCTCTCGTCCCGAAGGAGGGAAGGGATGCCCACTTCTCGGGGGACATTTACATCCACAAGCTCCCCTACAGCCTCTACATCACCTATTGTACAGGCCACAGTACCGCCAGACTCCTCGAGAAAGGCCTCAAAACACCGACGATAGTATCGAGGCCGGCCAGGCATTTCGACACCTACGTTGACCACATAGGCAACTACCTCATAACCATGCAGCACTACTTCAGCGGTGCCCAAGCTTTGAGCTCGGTGGAGTGGTATGCCGGGCCTTTCATCAGGAAGGAAGGCTTAGACAGGCGTAAAATCAGACAGCAGATTCAAAGGCTGGTTTACAACCTCAACTACCCGAGCAGGGTTGGAATGCAGACCCCTTTCACAAACTTCACCATAACGCTCGACGCCCCGAAGAAGATGCTCGAGGGTGACTACGCGGTTTACGGTGGGAAAAAGCTTGAACCGCTCGGCGAGTACAATAGGGGAGCGAAGGAGTTCTTTATAGCCCTCACAGAGGTCCTCAGGGAAGGAGACGCCCTCGGACAGCCTTTCACCTTCCCGATTCCCACGATAATGGTTACAGCCAAGATGCTCTGGGACGACCCGGAGGTGTTTGAAGCCGTTTTCAAGACTGCCGCCAGGAGGGGGAGCTTCTACTGGCTCAACACGAACGTCGTTGACCCCGACGCGAGCTACGCGATGTGCTGCAGAATAGCCATAGACAAGACCGAAATGTCATTTGCCTTCGGCGTCTCCGAGAAGAGCGCCGAGGAAGAGGCCATAGAGAGGCTCGAAAGACAACGCTTCGGCGGCCTCTGGGCGATGCCCGACGTCACAGGTTCGGTGAACGTGACCACCGTCAATCTACCGAGGCTCGCGCTCAGGGCGAAGGGCGACGACGATAGGTTCTGGGAGGAGTACGAGAGAATTCTGGAGACAGTGAGGAGAACGACGGACTGGTTCAGGGAGCGCTACGTGAGGTTGATAACGAACTACCGCCAGATGTATCAGATGATTCACCTCTACCTCGAGGAGTTCCCCTCAAGCCACTTCAACACCATCGGAATCCTCGGCCTTCCGGAGGCGGCCGCGATTTACCTCAACGAGCCGAAGCTCTGGGAGGAGGGAACGAGGAAGGACTGGCTGAAAGCGGCGAAGCTTATGAAAGAGATGGTGGAGTTCGCAACGGTCAAAGCCAGGGAGTGGATGCGCGAAAGCGGAACACCATGGAACGTCGAGGAAGTGCCTGGAGAGAGCGCCGCGGCGAAGCTCGCTATAAAGGACATGCGCGAGTTCCTGCTGCTAAGGGAGTATCTAAGCGACCCGGAGAACCCGATTTACTCAACAAGCATAGCCCCATACTACGGCTCCCTTGAGTTAGCGGACAGGATAAGGATTGAGGAGAAAGTCCAGAAAAGTTTCACAGGGGGAGTTATGATGCACATCTTCCTTGGCGAGGAGCCCGATCCCGAGGCTTTGGCAAGGCTCACAAAGAGGCTGATGAGAACAGAGTTAGTTTACTGGAGCTACACTCCAGCAATAACAGTCTGCGACTCCTGTGAGTATTCCACAACTGGTCTTTACACTCAGTGTCCGCGCTGTGGAAGCGAAAACGTTGAGATATGGAGCAGGATAATCGGCTACTACCGTCCGCTTAAGAACTGGAACCCCTTCAGGAAGAAGGAGTTCTGGACGAGGAGACACTATTACTCCTGAATCCTTTTCTGGAGGTGGATGAATGCTCACAAGCGGCTGGAAGAGCGTCAGCATGGTAGATGTTCATGGAAAAGTTACTTTCACCCTCTGGCTCTGCGGGTGTAATTTAAAATGCCCCTTCTGCCACAACTGGCGGATAGCGGAGGGTCTCGACTGCTTCCAGCTCAATAAAAAGGCGCTCTTGGACGAGCTAAAATCGAATGCCTTCCTCATTGACTACTTCCACGTCACGGGTGGTGAGCCGTTAATGCAGTGGATGGAGCTGGGTTCCCTTCTGGCGGAGGTCAGGTTTATCGACGTTCCGGTGAGTCTGAACACCAACCTCACCCTCGTCGGCCCCCTGGATAGACTTTTGAAGGCCGGCCTTGTTGACCACGTCGCGACCGACCTTAAGGCACCCCTGGAGCTCTACGGTCTCCCGGAGGAACCGGCGAAGATGCTCTGGAGGCTGTTTTTAAGGGGGCTTGAAGTCGTCTCCGCCCACGGCGTTCCGCTCGAGCTGAGGATCCCGGTGGCGAGGGGCTTTAATTCATGGCCCCTGGTGGAGGAAGGGATTAAACGCCTCGACACTGATTACTACATTGTCCTCAATCCCATCGCTGGAAAACCTCTGACAAATCCGAGGGATGATGAATGGTGTTCAGATCACTGCTGGCCTGAAAAAGAGATCAAGAAACTGGAAGATAGGTTTAAAGCCCTGGGCATCAGTGTTTATACGAACCACTTCACGGACGCAGCCAAAAGATTTAATCGAAAACTTTATAAATAATCCAAAGGAAGGATAATGCGGAAAGCACTTATAGTAACTAAAACTCATATGCCCTTTAAAAAAGAAAAAGAGGGGGGTGGAGGAAGATGGCCCAGCTTGCAGGACAGCCGGTTGTTATTCTGCCCGAGGGGACCCAGAGGTACGTTGGTAGGGACGCCCAGAGGCTCAACATTCTGGCTGCCAGGATCATCGCCGAGACGGTGAGGACCACCCTCGGTCCAAAGGGAATGGACAAGATGCTCGTCGACAGCCTCGGCGACATCGTCATCACCAACGACGGTGCAACGATACTCGACGAGATGGACATCCAGCACCCCGCTGCCAAGATGATGGTTGAGGTTGCCAAGACCCAGGACAAAGAGGCCGGCGACGGAACCACTACCGCCGTTGTCATTGCCGGCGAGCTTCTCAGGAAGGCTGAGGAGCTTCTCGACCAGAACATCCACCCGAGCATAGTCATCAAGGGTTATGCTTTAGCTGCCGAGAAGGCCCAGGAGATCCTCGACGAGATAGCAAGGGATGTGGACGTTGAGGACGTTGAAACCCTCAAGAAGGCCGCTGTAACAGCTATCACCGGAAAGGCCGCCGAGGAGGAGCGCGAGTATCTGGCTGGAATAGCTGTTGAAGCCGTCAAACAGGTGGCTGAGAAGGTAGACGGCACCTACAAGGTCGACCTCGACAACATCAAGTTCGAGAAGAAGGAGGGCGGTAGTGTAAAGGACACCAGGCTCATTAGGGGTGTGGTTATCGACAAGGAGGTCGTCCACCCTGGAATGCCCAAGAGAGTTGAGGGAGCGAAGATTGCCCTCATAAACGAGGCCCTTGAGGTCAAGGAGACTGAAACAGATGCTGAGATCAGGATTACCAGCCCAGAGCAGCTCCAGGCCTTCCTTGAGCAGGAGGAGAAGATGCTCCGCGAGATGGTCGACAAGATCAAGGAGGTTGGCGCTAACGTCGTTTTCGTCCAGAAGGGCATAGATGACCTCGCCCAGCACTACCTCGCCAAGTACGGTATCCTCGCCGTTAGGCGTGTCAAGAAGAGTGACATGGAGAAGCTCGCCAAGGCCACCGGCGCCAAGATCGTCACCAACGTCCGCGACCTCACCAGCGAAGACCTCGGTGAAGCAGAACTCGTCGAGCAGAGAAAAGTGGCTGGAGAGAACATGATCTTCGTCGAGGGCTGCAAGAACCCGAAGGCTGTCACCATACTCATCCGCGGCGGTACCGAGCATGTCGTCGATGAGGTCGAGCGTGCTCTGGAGGATGCGGTCAAGGTCACCAAGGACATCGTCGAGGATAGCAAGATACTTGCTGCCGGCGGTGCTCCAGAGATCGAACTGGCCATCAGACTCGACGAATACGCCAAGGAAGTTGGCGGCAAGGAGCAACTCGCCATCGAAGCCTTCGCTGAGGCCTTAAAGATAATCCCAAGGACCCTGGCAGAGAACGCCGGCCTCGATCCTATCGAGACCCTCGTAAAGGTCATAGCAGCCCACAAGGACAAAGGAGCGAGCGTCGGTGTTGACGTCTTCGAAGGCGAGCCGGCCGACATGCTCGAGCGTGGCGTCATCGCTCCTGTGAGGGTCACCAAGCAGGCCATCAAGAGCGCCAGCGAAGCTGCCATAATGATCCTCAGGATCGACGACGTCATAGCAGCGAGCAAGCTTGAGAAGGAGAAGGAAGGTGGCAAGGGCGGAAGTGAGGACTTTGGTAGCGACCTCGACTGAAGCCTCTAACTCTTTTTCTTGATTCTTAATCAACCAAAAAGTATTTTTAGCTCTCATCCAACCGTTCTTGTATGCCCTTCATTGAAGTAAGAGGCCTCTCCAAATGGTACGGCTCAAAAAAGGCCCTCAGCGACGTTTCCTTCACCGTGCAGGAGGGCGAGATAGTTGGAATAATAGGCCCCAACGGTGCTGGAAAGACGACGCTGATAAGGATTCTGGGCTGTCTCCTGAAGCCCGACTCAGGTGAGGTAAGGATTTTTGGGAACAAACCCTGCGAAGCGAAAGAGCTTTTCGCACT
Source organism: Thermococcus sp. (assembly GCA_027074805.1). Lineage (GTDB taxonomy): Archaea > Methanobacteriota_B > Thermococci > Thermococcales > Thermococcaceae > Thermococcus. The sequence continues at coordinate 17,474 of JALTCK010000142.1, forward strand.
CCTCCCCCAGGACGTTAAGGCCCATTTCTACACACTCACGCCTCGGGACTACGTCTACCACTAC
>JALTCK010000143.1 GCA_027074805.1 Thermococcus sp.
ACCCAACTCCACTAACCTACCAACATCTCCTTGAGGATCACCCTCGCCAGCCCAAGGACCTCCTACGGGGCAACATTGAAGCCGCCTCACCTTGCCAGAACCTCCCTCCCTCCGCCGCCCCCTCCAGCCCTGGATAAGACCTCCTTCAAAAGCTCATCCATCGAGATACCTTCAACTCCCCTGTTCTTTGCAAAGATGACGTAGTTATCCCCGGCGATAATGGCTATTATGTTTGGGTTCTTGTCAACCAGATGGACCGCGAAGGCCTGGGCGTCCTTCAGAGGGGCCCTTTCAACGTGTGATACCACCTTCACACCACCGATTTCCTCGGCATTCCCGAGAAGGGCCTTCTCCTTCCACTCCCAGAGCTCCTTCCTGAGAGCGTCCTTCTCAACCTCGAGCCTCTCGATTTTATCTTTGAGCTCCCCAACGCGCTCCAAGAGGGGCCTGTTTTTGTTCGGCATCTCGTTTAATGAGCCCCAGTAGTCCTCGAGAAGCCCGTCCAGGTATTTCAGTGCCCTGTTTCCGCATGCAAACTCTATCCGCCAGAGCTTCCTGCTCTTCCTGTAGAAGTTGAGAACCTTTACCAAGCCTATCTCCCGGGTGCTCCTTACGTGGGTTCCACCGCAGGGGCTCAGGTCGACGTTCCCGATCTTCACTACCCTTATCGGAGGTTTTACCTTTTGGGAGAGCCCCTTTCGGAGGTTCCCGCTAAGCTCCTCAGGAAGCTTCTCGTAGACCGCGACCTCAACCGGTAGATCCCCCCAGACAAGCTCGTTGGTTTTTCTCTCGATTTCAAAGATAAGCTCCCAGTTCAGCTCCCCGGGGTAGTCTATCTCAATCTTGTTGTGGCTTTCAAAGATTTGAAAGCCGGTCGTGTCAGCATCGAGGAGGCCCTTAATCAGCGCAGAGAGGAGGTGCTGGCCGGTGTGGTTCCTCATGTTCTCGTATCTCCACTCCCAGTCAAGGACGAGCCTGACGATCTCACCGGGCTTAACCTCACCCTCAATATGGCCCTCGTGCCACACCTCATTCTTTCCGTAGACCTTCTCAACTCTCATCCTGAAGTTCTCACCCTCTATCCAGCCTCTGTCGGAGGGCTGACCACCACCTTCCGGATAGAATATCGTCCTGTCGAGGAGTAAAGCGGTCTTTCCGCCATTTTTCTTCACATCAGCGACCCTGGCCGTTGCTTCCTTCAGATAGGGGTCACGGTAGAAGAGCTTCTCGGTCATGATACCACCGAAGTAACGTAGGCAGGGGAAATAAAAGGGTTGCCGTCAGGAGCCCTCTGCCTGGGCCCTGGCTTCGATAAGGGCCTTAACCCTCTTCAGCCTGAAGAAGTTCTCGCGCTCCATCTCGTCGAGGCGCTGCTTGATGAACTTAACGGTGGCTTCCATGCGCGGGATGATGATGTACTCGAGGGCGTTGACACGCCTCTTGGTGACCTCTATCTCCTTTGCGAGCCTCTTTAGAGTCTCCTCTACCTCCGCCAAACGGACGGCTAAGTCGAGGACCTCCTCGAACTTTGCGGCCGCGACGTCAACCCTCGCGGAGCTGGAGACGAAGGCGTAGCCACGCTCTCCTGCGCTCCTCCTGAAGGATTCAGCTTCTATGAAGGGAACCGGAACGCCCATCACGTTTCTCTTCTTTATCTCCACTTCCTTGTTAGGCTTCACTGAGAGGCTTATGTCTCTAAGGCGAAGGGTTCCCACTTCAATCTCCGCTCTCTGAAGCGTTTTGAAAGCCTCATCCATCTTCCTACCGAGTTCTTCCCTGAGCTGAAGCGCCTCGTCGTATATCATGAAGAACTCCATTATGAGGGCATCCTGCTTGTCCTTGAGGAGCTTGTGGCCCTTCTTGGCCAGCTGGATTCTTCTCTTCAGGTTGAGGAGCTCCATACGCGTCGGCTTCACGTTGAGCAGCTCTGCCATGTTGACCACCTAAAAATAAAGGTTAAGAGCCCCTCTTCCTGTACTTGGGATGGTACTTCTCGATGTACTCCTTCCTGACACGCTTGAGCTCGCTCTCTGGAAGTTCAGCAAGGAGTTCCCAGCCGAGGTCGAGGGTCTCCTCGATGCTCCTGTCCTCGTCGTAGCGCTGGGAGACGAATTCACGCTCAAAGCGGTCCGCGAACTTGAGGTACTTTCTGTCAGTCTCGCTCAAAGCCTCCTCACCGACGACGGCGACGAGGTCCCTAAGCGAGCGTCCCTCTGCATAAGCGGCGTAGAGCTGCTGGCTGAGCTGTGGGTGGTCATCCCTCGTCCTGCCCTTACCGATACCGTCCTTCATCAGACGGCTGAGCGAGGGCAAAACGTCAATCGGCGGGTAGATGCCCTTCCTGTGGAGTTCCCTGCTGAGGACTATCTGGCCCTCGGTGATGTAACCGGTGAGGTCGGGAATCGGGTGGGTTATGTCGTCGTCGGGCATCGTGAGGATTGGCATCTGGGTGATGCTTCCATTTCTGCCCCTGACTCTACCAGCGCGCTCGTATATGGTAGCCAAATCGGTGTACATGTAACCCGGATAACCACGCCTTCCGGGAACCTCCTCCCTCGCTGCCGAAATCTCACGGAGGGCCTCGGCGTAGTTGGTCATGTCGGTTAGAATGACGAGAACCTGCATGTCGTAGTCGAAGGCAAGATATTCGGCAACGGTTAGAGCCATGCGCGGAGTGATGATGCGCTCTATTGCAGGGTCATCCGCCAAGTTGAGGAACAGAACGGCCCTCTCTATTGCGCCCGTTTCTTCAAAGCTCTTCTTGAAGAAATTAGCCTCCTCATAGGTGATACCCATGGCGGCGAAAACTACTGCGAACTGCTCCTCCTCGCCGAGGACCTTGGCCTGCCTCGCTATCTGCGCTGCCAGCATGTTGTGTGGCAAACCGGAACCGCTGAATATCGGGAGCTTCTGGCCCCTAACCAGGGTGTTCATACCGTCTATTGCACTCACACCGGTCTGGATGAAGTCCCTCGGATAGGCACGAGCTACTGGGTTGAGGGGTGCACCGTGGACGTCGCGCCTGTCCTCTGGGATTATCTCGGGCCCACCGTCGATGGGTTTACCGATACCGTTGAAGACCCTTCCGAGCATGTCCATCGAAACCGGTACCTTGAGGGTTTCACCGGTGAAGCGGACGCGCGTTGTTTTAACGTCAAGATCGCGCGTACCTTCGAAGACCTGAACGATGGCCATATCCTGCCTTGCCTCAAGTACCTGACCCTTCCTCCTCTCACCGCTCTCGGTCTCTATCTCAACGACCTCACCGTATGCCACTCCCTTGACTCCCTCGACGATCATGAGTGGTCCGTAGATTTTGCTAACGGTTGAGTATTCCATCCCCGGCATTTTTCAACCCCCATACCTCTTGAAGAGCTCCTCAAACTGCTGATTGGTTTCCTCGATGAGAGCTTCGACCTTCTCAATCTCCGGCTCGAACTTCATGCGGCCTATCTTCTCCCTTACCGGGAGCTTGGCTATCTCGTCGACCGGGACACCGCGGTCAACCGCTTCCATCGTCTTCTCGTAGAAGTTGAGGATGACCCTCATCATGGTGACCTGCTTCTTCGGCGGGCAGTAGGTGTCGACCTCGTCGAAAGCGTCCTGCTGGAGGTAGTCCTCACGGAGCATCCTCGTAACGATGAGTACTGCCTTCTCCTTGTCCGGCAGGGCATCCGGACCGACGATACGGACAATCTCCTGGAGTTCGGCCTCCTTCTGGAGGAGGGCCATAGCTGTGTCGCGCATTTTCCTCCACTCGGGGTCGACGTTCTGCTCCCACCAGCCCTGGATGGCGTCGACGTAGAGGGAGTAGCTCCTCAGCCAGTTGATGGCCGGGAAGTGCCTCCTTCTAGCCAGGTCAGCATCGAGCGCCCAGAATACCTTGACGACACGGAGGGTGTTCTGGACGACGGGCTCGCTGAAGTCACCGCCGGGCGGTGAAACGGCACCTATGACGGAGACACTACCGATTCTCTCGTCGCTTCCCAGCGTTACAACGCGTCCGGCCCTCTCGTAGAACTCCGCTATCTTGCTCGCGAGGTAGGCCGGATAACCCTCCTCACCGGGCATCTCCTCAAGCCTTCCCGAAATCTCACGCAAAGCCTCGGCCCACCTGCTCGTTGAGTCGGCCATCAGAGCAACGTCGTAGCCCATGTCCCTGAAGTACTCAGCTATGGTGATTCCGGTGTAGATGGACGCTTCACGGGCAGCAACAGGCATGTTCGAGGTGTTGGCTATCAGAACCGTTCTCTCCATGAGGGGCTTTCCGGTCTTCGGGTCCTTGAGCTTCGGGAACTCCTCGAGAACGTCGGTCATCTCGTTACCGCGCTCACCGCAGCCGATGTAGACGACGACCTGTGCGTCACTCCACTTGGCGAGCTGGTGCTGGGTGACGGTCTTTCCTGAACCGAACGGGCCTGGAATGGCGGCCGTTCCACCCTTAGCCTGGCTGAAGAAGGTGTCTATCGTTCTCTGCCCGGTTATGAGCGGAACCTCGGGCGGAAGCTTGTTCTTGTAGGGCCTCTTGACACGGACTGGCCAGCGGTGGTACATCTTGAGCTCCTCAATGCTGCCATCCGGCTTCCTGACCTTGGCTATGACCTCTTCGATGGTGTACTCGCCCTCCTCGGCGATCTCGACTATCTCACCCTCGACCCAGGGGGGAACGAGGATTCTGTGCTCGATGATGCTGGTCTCGGGGACGATGCCGAGAACATCGCCACCGACCACTTTGTCCCCGACCTTGACCTTCGGGGCAAAGTGCCACTTCTTGTCCCTCGGAAGGGGTGGGGCGGTAAGACCCCTCGCTATGAAG
>JALTCK010000144.1 GCA_027074805.1 Thermococcus sp.
CCATCCTCAACCTGAACATAAGCCTGGAGAAGAGGAATTTTGAGGGGATTGTAGACTACAACAACATAACATCACAGGCATACGTGTCCTTCTGGAGAAATCCAAGGCTCAACGTTGAAGAGATTAAAGTAAACGGTGAAGACGTTGACTTCGTCCAGGGCCTCATGCTGGTTATTCCCCTGAAGAACTTCAAAAACGGGAGCATAGAGATTAGATACGCCGGTGACTACTCAAAAATAGACAAAATCGCACCCCCAAGTGGCTACGTTGAGGGACAAATTAAAGGGGACATAGCGTTTTTAAGGATGGGGTTCCTTAGGCCTGTGCTAAACTCCCTTGAACTCTTCCACGTCATTGAGGTCAGGGCCAAAGCCGACAGGGGAACCGTGGTAGGGCCGGGCGAACTGGTTGCCCCCGGAGTCTGGAGAATCACGTTCCCCCACGGCTTTCATGGGACAATCCCGGTTTTCGTCGGAAACTTTAAGAAAATGGAGCTGATGAACGGCTACTTGACTGTTTACTACATGGGAATTGATGATGAAACTGCGGAGAGATACGCAAACCTCACCGCTGAAATCCTGAACTTTGGTATAGAGCACTTCGGGCGGCCCGGGTACGAGAAAGTCAAGGTCGTTTACCCCAAGGGAATAAACATATCAAGCGATATGTCCGGTGTCCTTGCGTATTCATACGACCCAATACGCTACAAATACGGCTACGCCTACGAGGTGGCTCACTGGTGGGTTCCCGGAACGGTTGTATTTATTGAAAACACGAGCCAGTACTGGTTCAATTTTGCCTTCTCCGCGTACTACCCACTAAAATACGCCGAGAGCGTCTCACAGAAAGACTACCTGGAATTGAGGAACTACTACATCTCATTTTACAACAGAGCAACAGACTACGGGAGAAAAGAGGTTCCCCTAACGGAAGTATGGAAATTAGGGGATACTGACATGGCCCGCAAATATGCAATTGCAGCGTACAAAGGGGCACTGATCCTTGAAAAGCTTGAGGAGTACACTGGTAAGGAGGCATTCTATGAATCCCTCAGGGAATTTTTTGAGAAATACAGGTTCAAAGACGGAGATCTCAACGATTTCTTGGCGATACTGGAAAAGAACTCGGGGAAACCAGTTAGGGAACTCTTTCAGAATCTGACAACAACGCAGGGACTGCCTTAAACCTTTTTCAACCTTTTTTCTATGCGTTTCACCCTCAGTTCCAAAGCTCCTTTAAAGTCAACGCTGTTTTTGGTTTGACATTTTTCAGTCAAAATAAATCTTAAAAACAAGCTTTTTTTACATTAATTCGTCAATAACTGGAGGGTTCGCGATGTTCCCACACGAGGAAAAGCTCATTCGTGAGCGCTTGAAGAAAGAGCCGAACGAAGTTGAAAGGGCCATGCTCGATGTCATGTGGAGCGAGCACGCCTCCTACAAGTCGAGCAGGCCCTGGCTGAAGCTCCTGCCGACCGAGAACGAGCATGTGGTTTTGGGCCCCGGTGAGGACGCGGGAATAGTGAGGTTCGACGAAGATACTTGGATCGTCGTTGGAATCGAGAGCCATAATCATCCATCGGCTGTTGAACCGTACGGAGGGGCCGCAACGGGCGTCGGCGGGATCGTCAGGGATATACTCTGCATGGGGGCAAGGCCGATAGCGCTCCTCGACCCCATACGCTTCGGCCCGCTGGAGAGGGAGAGAAACCGCTACCTCTTTGAGGGGGTCGTTAAGGGGATAGCCGACTACGGCAACAGGATAGGCGTCCCAACTGTTGGAGGCGAGACGGAGTTCGATGAGAGCCTCGACAACTACACCCTCGTCAACGTCGCCTGCGTTGGGATAATGAGGCCCGAGCACCTTGTCCACAGCTACGTCACCGAGGCGGGCCTCAAGCTCGTCCTCGTCGGCAACAGAACCGGAAGGGACGGAATCCACGGCGTCACCTTCGCGAGCGAAGAGCTCGGAGAGAACGCTGAGGAGGAAGACCGCTCCGCAGTGCAGATTCCCGACCCCTTCACGGAGAAGCTCCTGATTGAGGCCACCCTTGGGGCAGTCTACACGGGGAAGGTGAAGGCTCTGAAGGATTTGGGCGGCGGAGGGCTGACCTGCGCCGCCTCTGAGATGGCCAGGAAGAAGGGCTTTGGCGCGGTTATCCACGCGGACAGGGTCCCACTCCGCGAACCCGGGATGACACCGGCTGAAATCATGATCTCGGAGAGTCAGGAGAGGATGCTCTTCGCAGTGAGGGAGGAAGACCTCGAGGAGCTGACGGGAATCTTCGAGAAGTACGGCCTTGAGTGGGCTGTCGTCGGTGAAGTCATCGGGGAGGCGCGCTACATCGTCTACTGGAAGGGGAAGAAAGTAGCAGACCTGCCGATTGACCTTCTCACGGACGTCCCCACGATGGAGTGGGAGTTGAGGCCCCACAGCGCCGAAAGACCCGTTGAAACACCCGGGGTTGGTTTTGGAGAGGCTTTTGAGGTCGTCTGGGGCAGTCCCAACGTCCTGAGCAAGCGCTGGATCTGGCAGCAGTACGACCACGAGGTCCAGGGTAGAACCGTTCTTAAGCCGGGGAGAGACGCAGCCGTGCTGAAGATCAACGACGAGTACGGCCTTGCCTTCGTCGCCGACGGAAATCCGAACCACAGTCACCTCAACCCCTACCACGGTGCAATGGGGGCCGTTGCTGAAGTAGTTAGGAACCTCACCAGCGTTGGGGCCGAACCACTGGCACTAGTGGACAACCTTAACTTCGCCTCGCCGGAGAGGCCCGATGTCTACTGGAGCTTTGCCGAGACGGTTAGGGGTTTGGCCGATGCAGCGAGAGCCTTCGGTTTAGCTTACGTGAGCGGCAACGTCAGCTTCTACAACGAGGTTGCAGGAAAGCCCATAAAGCCCACCCCTGTCGTTGCCGGCCTCGGGAAGGTTAGACTCGAAGAAATCCCGGCAGGGCACTTCGAGGAGGGCCTTCTAATCGGGGTCATTGGGCTAACGAAGAAAGAGCTCGGCGGCTCGGAGCTCTACGCGAGGCTTGGCATTGAGGGAGGCTTCGCTCCACGCGTGAACCTTGGGGAGGAGAAGGCCAACGCCGAGGGAATCCTTGAGGCCATAAAGAGCGGATTAGTGAGAGCGGTTCACGACGTGAGCAGGGGAGGAATCGCCGTCGCTTTAGCGGAAATGGCCGTAGCCGGGAAGGCGGGCTTCACCGCTGACCTCTCGAAGGTTCCCTCCGGGACCGATAATCCGCTCGAGGTTGCCTTCAGCGAGAGCCATTCCCGTTACATCGTTGCCTTCCCTGAGGAGGGCCTCGACGAGCTAAGGGCACTCTTCAGGCACTTCGCCGTCATTGGAAGGGCCCGGGGAGGCGATGCCATCTTCCTCTGGAATGGTGAAGAGCTCCTTAGAAAACCGGTTTCCTGTCTTAGGGAAGTCCACGAGTCCCTACCGAGGCTTCTGGGTGAGGGAGAATGAGGGTAGCGACATACGCCTCCCACTCGGCCCTCCAGATACTCAAGGGAGCCAAGCAGGAAGGCTTCGAGACGGTCACGTTCGGCCCTTCCCGCGTTAAGCCCCTTTACACTCACTATTTCCCAGTCGCTGACTACTTCATCGAGGGGACCTACCCCGAAGAGGAACTTCTTGGGCTTAAGGCGGTAATCATTCCCACCGGTTCCTTCGTGGCCCACCTTGGCATTGAGCTTATCGAGAAGATGCGTGTCCCCTACTACGGCAACAAAGAGGTGCTGAAATGGGAGAGCGACCGGAACCTCGAAAGAAAGTGGCTCGAAAAAGCGAAGCTCCGCCTCCCGAGGGTTTACGAGGATCCGGACGAGGTAGACGGTCCGGTGATAGTTAAGCCTCACGGCGCCAAGGGGGGAAAGGGCTACTTTCTGGCTAAGAACCTGACCGATTTCTGGGAGAAAGCTGGAAGGCTAGGCATAAAAGACAAGGAGGACCTTGGCGGAATTCAGATACAGGAGTACGTCCTCGGCGTTCCGATTTACCCGCACTACTTCTACTCGAAGCTCAAACGCGAGCTAGAGCTGATGAGCGTTGACCGCAGATATGAGTCCAACGTGGATGCGATAGGCAGGATCCCAGCGAGAGAACAGCTAGACATAGATATTAGCACCAACTACACCGTGGTCGGCAATATCCCCCTCGTCCTAAGGGAGAGCCTCCTGATGGACGTCATCGAAGCTGGAGAGAGAACGGTGAAAGCGGCCGAGGAGCTGATTGGTGGCCTCTGGGGGCCCTTCTGCCTAGAGGGGGTTTACACCGAGGATTTGGAGTTCGTCGTCTTCGAGATTTCAGCTAGAATAGTTGCCGGGACGAATCCCTTTGTTCACGGTTCGCCCTACAGCTGGCTCCGTTACGACAAGCCCGTAAGCACGGGCAGGAGGATAGCGATGGAGCTTAGGCAGGCCCTTGAGGAGGACAGACTCGGCGAGGTTTTGACTTGAAAATGTTTAAGCGGGTTAGGTTTATAAAGCGAATTTCAAAGCGGGTGTAAAAGGTGGTGCTCATGTGGGAGGACTTCATCGGGGAGAAGGTCCAGGAGATTAGGAAAACCGTTGGCGATGGTAAGGCCATAATAGCGCTCAGCGGTGGAGTTGACAGCTCTACTGCCGCGGTTCTAGCTTACAAAGCGATAGGCGAGAGACTCCACGCTGTCTTCGTCAACACCGGCTTCATGCGGAAAGGCGAGCCCGAGTTCGTTGTTAAGACCTTCCGCGACGAGTTCGGCCTCAACCTGCACTACGTTGACGCGGGCGAGCGCTTTTTTGAGGCCC
>JALTCK010000145.1 GCA_027074805.1 Thermococcus sp.
CCGCCATGACCTCGGTGTCGAGTTCGGTTATCGGGGTGGTGACTTTGCTGGGCTCTATCTCGGTGTACTTGCCAAGGCTGTCGAGGACTATGTAGTCCTGGCTTACGTCGTCAACGTTGTCCAGTGTGTCTCCAACTCCGAGCTGCCAAGTGCCAAGGTGGCCAACCTTCACTATGCTGATCCAAGCCCTGGCGTCGTAGACGTACTGGTTGTAGGCAGCGTCCGCTTCATCGGAACACATTCCAGGACCGCAGATGCTTGCCTTGTAGGTTAGGTTGTAGAGCGGGTCGAAGGTTGGGACACTGATTGACTTGGCGGGGCCAATCGTGCTAGCGCTTACGAGTTTGATCAGGGCGACGGCCTTGGCGCAGCTCGGGCAGTTTGAGGAGAGGTCAATTATTCCGGTAGAGTTCCAACCGCCGCCAGGTATGTTGGGCGCGCTCCAGCCGCCAGCACTGACGTTGTTCACGAGTCCGTAGAAGTGGACCACCCAGTTGCTGTTCGGCCAGTAGTCACCATCGTTAATTGCCCTGAGGTCGGTGTAGACGAGAAGCCTTGCCTCGGTGTTTCCGTTAACACCTATGAAGGTGCTGTGAAGCACTATGACGAGATCGTCGGCACCGTCGCCGTTGTAGTCGCCCCAGACGCTGTAGGCCTGGCCCACGGGTATGCTGATGGTAACGGTTGGCCTGACGCCGGTGTTGTCAACGACCTTGAGGAGGACCTTCTCAGTTCCGACTATGTTGATGTCGAGAACGTTAATCGTGTACTCGTCGTGCTTGGGTCCGCCGACTGAAAGGGTTCCGCCAACGCTGACCCATCCCTTCTGGCCCTCAATAACATCGCTCGCCAGGAGGAGCACGTACTTCTTGGCACCTATAGCCTGACAGGTCGGACAGATGGTGGCGAGGTCGAGTCCAGCGGTGTAGTTTCCATAGACACAGATGGCGTGGTACTTCTGACCGAGTAGCGTGAAGGAGTCACCCGGCTGGATACCAGGGTCAACAAGGTAACTCGTGTACTGGGCTGGGTGGTACTCACAGCATGAAGTGTAGCTCGGGGCGACAACCTCTGTCTCGTACTGGCTGTAGTTCACGGTGTAGATAAAGTCTCCCGCCGGGATGTATATCTCCTCGTCCCCAGTCGGATAGGGGGCATCGTTGTCGCCAGGTACTACCTTTATCGCGGTGATGTCCACGTAAGCATTGGCATTGTAGTTGATCTTGTCGAGCTCGTCCATCCAGTCGTCAACGTTCTTATTGAGTATCTTCTCGTAGGCACCCAGGTCTTCCGACCAGCTTCCAACGTAGTTGTCTATTGTTGTGCTGTAGGCAGCTCCATTCCACCAGTAATTGGCTGCATCGCTCTCAAGAGCGGAGAGGTTGCTGTTTGTGAGCCTTCCAGGAGTCTCGTAGACTGGGAGTTCACCAACCTCGTGCGGGAGCTCCTTGAAAACAGCCGGCCCGCTAACTTCAACCTCCTTTTCGTTGTAAAGCATGGTACCAAGTGCAACGGCTATGTCGGCAGCGGCCACAACGTCCTGGGCAGCGCCCTGGCTTCCAACAACGATTTTAACGTTTGGCTGTCCGTTCTTAACAAAGAAGTCCTTGGCGGGCATCTGGTCCTGGCTCGGGATCCAGTGTACTGCGCTGGCAAAGCCAACGGTTGCTCCGAGCATTGCGGCACCCACAGCAAGGGCCGCGATCTTCTTCACCTTCATTTCTTTACACCTCCGTTTTTGGGTTTACACCCTAAGGTGGTCTGACATATGTTGTCACTAACATTCTGCCGCCATGGGGTATATATACTTTTCGCTTTCAGACCCTTTCTGAGAGCAAAAGAAGGTCGCTAATCGCCGTAAAAATGAAAGGAAGCTTAATTAAATGCCTATAACCTTTTCGCCTTTTGACGATAATATCTCACGGATTAAGCTTGAATGTAGTATTCGACTTATCCATCAGCTGTTTCTTCAATGGTCTTGTAATGAGCTCCTGCACAAATCCAGAGATATCAGTGAGGACGTTCTGAATCTCTCCAGCAGTCACATCAATGATCTCCGGTTCCATTATTGAGAGTGCAACCGGGACGTACTTAACCATTAGCTGGAATAGCGTTTCAAAGTCAGAAAGAACCTCCGCAGCTAACAGCAACTTTTTTTCAGCGTCCGGTGCCCTTTGGATAGTGAGCTTGTTAATCTTGCATCCCTCATAGGCGAGGGCTTTTGCCATGTTAATTCTCGCACTCTCTTCGTCCTTATCATAAATCTCCGCAACGAAGCGATAGAGGATTTGCCTGTCTTCCACTATCATGCTCTCTATTTCATCCCTTGAATAGCCAATTTTGGGTTCTGGCATCTCCTCAAGCTTGGGATAAACTGCAAGACCGCCGAATTTTGCCATAAGGTGGGCCATGAAAACCGCGACATCTCCCATTATGTTCATCAGTTCCTGTGAAGTTATCTCAATCTTACCGGGTTTTAAAACTTCAACGATGGCAGGAGAATACCTGAGGGCGGCAAGGGCTATCTCCCTGAAGGCTCCAGCTATCCTGGCCTCAATAACCCCAGAGTACTTTAAAAGCTCTTCATCATCCTCTTCGAGAATTTCCCCGACGAATATGTCCTTTACCTCTATTGACTTTTCTCCCTTAAGGGACTCAACGGTTGCCTCTATAGCCCTTTCTAAAAGTTTCTTCTCGTTGGACAGGGCTTCGATATAAAAGATAACCTCGATATCCTCCACTTTCACCACCACATCCCCTTATATCTCTTTTTTCTGTAGGTGCCAACGATTGGTATGTGCTCACCACAGTAGCTGCAGTTACCATTCTCTGTGATTCTATACTCTGCAATCTCAAAACCCCAACGGACTATTAAAGGCTTTCCACATCTGGGACAGTAAGTGTTCTCACCCTTGTGCCCCGGTACGTTGCCAACGTAGACGAACTTCAAGCCCTCCTCCTTCGCAACGCGGTAGGCCATCTCAACGGTCTCGAGCGGGGTTGGAGGCAGATGGTTGAGCTTGTAGTGCGGGAAGAAGCGCGAGAAGTGGACTGGAGTATCATCACCCAGGTTTTCCACCACCCAGCGGGCGAAGGCGCGTATCTCCTCCTCCCTATCGTTGAGCGTCGGGATTATTAGGTAAGTGAGCTCGACGTGGATTCCGTATTCCTTCTTTGCTATTATGGCTGTTCTCCTGCTCGGCTCTCCGCTGGGGACGCTCGCTATCTTCATGTAGAACTCATCGCTGAAGGCCTTTATGTCGATGTTCATGGCATCTATGTAAGGTGCGAGCTCCCGGAAGGGCTCCTCGTTGATGTAGCCGTTGGTTATGAGGAGATTGTATATCCCCTCCTTCCTGGCGAGCTTTGCTGTTTCGAGCACGAACTCGTACCAGATTACCGGTTCGTTGTAGGTGTAGGCTATGCTCTCGCAGCCGTAGCGCTTCGTTATCGCGACGACCATCTCCGGGCTCATCTCGTGGATGTATGGGAAGTTCTCGTCGGCCTGGCTTATCTCCCAGTTCTGGCAGTGCTTGCAGTGCATGTTGCAGCCGACCGTGCTTATCGAAAGGGCACAGGAGCCTGGCCAGAAATGAAAGAGCGGCTTCTTCTCAACGGGATCAGTTCCAATAGCGGAGACCTTACCGTAGTTGAGAGTATAGAGTTTGCCTCCTATGTTCTTCCTTATTCTGCAGGAGCCCCTCTTTCCATCATTGATGACACAGTTCAATGGACAGAGTTTACAGCGGACCTTCCCACCCTCTAGGGACTCCCAGTACATGGCCTTCTTCATAGCCTCACCGTTTAAGCTTTCCGTCAATCACGTTTAAGCTTTCCGTATACCTCATAGAACTCCTGCATTTTCATGAACTCTGCACCCTGTGACTTGTAGTAATCTATGAGTCTCCCTAGAAGTTCAATGGCCTTGTCGCCCGTGTTGAACCGGCAATCCCATCTTATCTTTTCTTTCTGCATCGGCACGAACTCCCATGGGTGGGCAAAATATACCCTCGGTTCCTTGAGGCGGGGGTGAATTATTCTCTGGAATCTCCAGGGGAGCCTTATGACTGAACTGGTTGTAGATGTAGGAACCTCTAGAACGTTCCCGAAGAAGTTGACACCTGAGCGATAGCCCTTGTAAGTTGCCTTAGAGGAATCGACGAGTATCCCGTTTTTCTCCAGCACCCCATAATATTCGTCCGGGAACTGGAGGTTCGGGGCGCGAAATGAAACAACATCACCGAACTTTCGAAGGACTTCAAGGGACTTTTCTATTGTCCGCCTTCCTTTTTCAAGGCTAAGTTTGTCAAGCCTTTCGTGGTCATAGTTGTGGCTCCCAAGCTCATGCCCTTCATCTATCACGCGTCTGACCAGCTCTGGAAAGCGCTTTGCCATCTCCGCCGTGAAAAAGAACGTCGCCTTCACCCTTTTTTCACCCATAAGGTCGAGCAACTTCGGAAGCCCCTCTTCCATTCCCCTTACGGTTGTTAAATACGGTGGACAGTCATGTTCTACATCAAATGTTATTGCAACTCTCATTCTAACCCCCTCACAAGCTTGTAGAACCGATACCTCCTGTCAACATCATCGCGCATTTCTAGGGTGAACCTGTATATATTCAGCAGTCTTGAGAGGACCACTTCCCAAGAGAACTTTTCTTTCACAACTTTCCTTCCCTCTTCACCCATAACGGGGAGGAGCTCTCTGTTGTCTAGGGCCCAAGCAATCCTTTTTGCCATGTCCTCTTCGCTCTTTGCCAGGAGTCCGGTAACGCCATCCACAACCATGTCGGAAAGACCGCTCTCGTTCCTTCCTATCACCATCCTCCCAGTTGCCATAGCTTCCAACCCAACAACGGGGAACGCTTCAAGAATGCCCGGCATCAGAATAATGTCTGAGGCCCAGTATAGGGGGAGCAGCCTACCCCTCTCCATGAAGTCATAGACCTCTGTTATCTCCCCAATGCCCGTACTCTTCAGGTTCTTTTCAAGAACTGGCCTCGTGGGACCATTACCCACCATTACAACCTTAACCTTTCTCTTTGGGATGTTACTTATTCTCAGAGCCTCTCTGAGCATGAAAGGTATTCTATGGGCCTGTTTTCTCTCCGTCATCCTTCCCAAGTAGAGAATCATAAGCTCATCCCTTAATCCAAGTCCCCTTCTGGCTTGTTCTCTCTCTTCCGGCTCAGGAGGGCGCCATTTTTCAGTGTCTATTCCATTGGGGAGTACTAAAATGTGTCTGTCATTTAGATCCCCGCCGAGAAGATTCTTGGTATCCCTTGCTACTGGAGTGCTCACGGCTATGAACGTGTCTATCTTATTAAGATTCTTCCTCAAAAACCGACCGATGATCACATCTAAGTACTTAGGTGCTCCATAAAAGGAGTGGTTGGTCGCGACCACCGGGACGTTTCGTAGACCCCTAGAAACGCCGGACGTTGCTACAGAAAAGGGAGAATATATGCTGTGGACGTGGGTTATATCAAAACCTTCCCTCTTGTAGAACTCGTTTATCCTCCAGATCTGTTCTACTCCCATGCTCACGTGATGCTTTCTAAAGTACACGAAGCCCGAAAACCTCTTGACTTGATATGGAAAGCTGTCAACATAGGGTTTCATGTACCTGTAATCATGGGTTATTACGAGGGGTTCATGTCCCTTATAGAGCAGATTCCTTGCTAGTTCATCTATATGAGATTCAATGCCGCCCACTTTAGGATAAAACCAATCACTGGCTATTGCGATCTTAAGGCTCTCCATATTTCAACCCCTCCAGAGCTCACGAGGACCATGAAACCAACTATCGTGCTGACCACGTATGAAACGAACCTCTCTAGCAAGGTTATTGATATTGCAAATGGAGAAGGTATGCCAAAGTACGTGAGGGTACCTATAAGTCCCCCTTCTACTATTCCAACTCCCCCGGGAGTAAATGCAAGAAGGCCGAACAGAAGATTGGCTATAGAGATTATAGCGATGAAATTCCATCCCAACCCAAGTCCCAACGCCAGGGCTATGAGTTTTAGCCTAAGAACATCGAGGAGCCAGACGATGGAACTCAGTCCTATGCCAGCAATATTCAAGTTATGGCGGTTTTTTAGGTTAAATATCCTCTCAAGGTCTTCTCCCTGAATTTCTGTTTTAAACACCTTCAGGGAAAGCTTCACAAAGGATTCCCATTTGATCCAAAGCAGGAAGACAACAACCATTACAAAGACAAGAAGAGGTATAGAACCCCTGGAGAAGTATGTCATTGCCAGCGTGAAGAGGACGAAAACAGGTATTGTCTCGAGTATTCTCTCATAGACTATGCTGACCGCAGAGAGTCCGGGTGGTATCTGGGCTTTTTTTGAGAGCCACGCAATCCGTAGAATCTCACCACCGCTCCTGCTCAATGGCGTAATGTTGTTCATAAATATTGAAGCCAGGATGGCCTTTACCAGCTCAAAAAAGGGAGCATCTTTACCCATTCCTCTCAGAACGAGCTTCCAGCGAATCCCATAGGCAACAACGCTGATGTAATATGTAAGGAAGGCGAGAGTTAGATACCAAAGGGACGCCGTACCGAGTACTGAAAAATACTTTCCTGCGGAATTAACCATACCCCAGATCATAGTTATAACCTACCCTCACTCCCCACTGGGTTTTAAAACATTATCGGAACAACGATCTATATCCCTTCTGATCAGAGGGCTCAAGGTGTTCCCAACCGATGAGTGGCATCTCCTTCAGCTTTCCACTGCGCCTGTAGTATACTCCTTCACCTGCTACAACCCTCCCTATTACGGTACACTGAAAATCCAGATCTGCCACTTTCTCCGGAGGCAGCGTAAAGAGCAGCTCGAATTCCTCTCCACTGCCAAGTGCAAGGATGTAGGGATCCATCCCGAGAAGTTCGGATACTTCAAAGACCTCCTCCATGATCGGGAGTTTTTCCACTGCTACATCGATTCTCACACCACTTTTTTCAGCCAGTAAATGGAGCTCCTTGGATAGGCCGTCGCTTACATCCACCGCTGAGTTGGCCACTCCTGAGAGTCTCAGACCAGCTTCTACCCTTGCAATGGGCCTAAGGAACTTTTCGTAAATAACATCTCTTATTCGCTTTTCGATCTTAACGCCATTTCTCCACACCAGATAGCCTGCTAGAGCCCTGCCGATATCGCCAGTAATACACACCAGGTCACCGGGTCTAGCGCCAGAGCGAAGAAGG
Source organism: Thermococcus sp. (assembly GCA_027074805.1). GTDB lineage: Archaea > Methanobacteriota_B > Thermococci > Thermococcales > Thermococcaceae > Thermococcus. Next base: position 7,216 of record JALTCK010000145.1, read on the forward strand.
GGACTCCCTGTAATTCCCAAGGCCGCACCGTCTATTATTAGGTCTCCCGCCTCGTTAGTGTCAGCGCTTATAACCGGGAGATTATAGTAGTTTAGTGCATCTCCAATTCCCTTGGCGATTCCCTCGAGGTATTCAGAACTAGTTTCCCCCGGAATTCCTATGGAGAACAAGAAACCGATGGGCCTCGCACCCATTGCAGCAATGTCGCTCACATTCATTGTAACGGCCTTAAATCCAACCTCTTCAGGCGTCATTATATTCGGGACGTCAGTTTTTCCTACCAGCATGTCGTTGGTAATGACCAACCACTCATCACCTACCCTGAATGCTCCAGCGTCGTCACCAAGTGGAATGTCTCCCTGCTTTTTGAGGTGTTTGAGGAAAAGCGTTATGATTTCCGATTCTCTCATGGAATTCACCTTCTCAGAAACTCCATCAAACTCATCTGCTTTGGCATATAATTATTTTCCGGGAACTTCACCTCAAGGCTCTCTAATTCATCTATTCTCGCCGCTCTAACCTCTTCAGGTAGCTTAATCTCGCCATATTTTCCACCACCCCCTGGAATCACTATAAGCTTTCCTCTCCTGTAAGCCCAGACTGCCTTTGCAACTTCCTCATGAACCCTGGCCAAGCTCTCGACCGGCACATCTACGAGAACTCTTATCTCGCTCCCGAATTCCTTCAGGAAATGCTCCCAAATAAGTCTCACCGCCTTCGTTTCAACACCCTTCCCGATAACCATTGCAATGATTTCTGCCAGGGGAGCAAGCCTCAGATAGGGAGGCCTGTCCTTAGGCCTTTCATCTGTGTCCTTAAGCTCCAGTATTCTGTCGTGAACACCTTTCTTTATCCTTCCACCGCACTTGGGGCACTTCCACCGAAGAGCTCTAGCCTCCTCCAGGCTGTACTTTGTGTAGCAACGTGAGCAGGCCGTCAGATGGTATTTACCCAGGCGAGGGTCAAGGCCGGCGTTGAGAACTATTTTTCTTCCCCCCCTCTTCAGAATAGCTTTTCTGACCTCATCAAAGGTAACTTCTTCCACCTTGAAGCGGTTGAACTCCCGCCCAAGGCGGTGGGCCATCGGCGAGTGGGCATCGCTGTTGCTGAGGTAGGTTAGTCTGTGGTGGGCTTTTATCATGTCAGCCATCTCAGAATCCGCTGAAAGACCAAGCTCGAGAAAGTGGATTTTAGTGTTTTTATATGCGTCTTTTAGGGATTTGTACTCTTTGTAAAGGCTTGTCCAAGGTGTGAAGGCATGTGCCGGGCCGATTAAAACATCCAGATCGTTTGCAAGCTCTGCCGTCTCCGCCGCTGAGAGGTTGAGGTGGGGCCTACCCTCGGTGTCGATATTATTAGAGTACGGCCTTAGTCTTTCTCGCATCTCATGGACGGTTTCTATGCTTGGAAAGATGAGAACGTGGTGAACCCTTCTACTGTCTTCGACCTCTGCAGTCAGGAGAAACCTCACGCCGTTTCTCTCATAAGTCCCTTCTTCAACCCTTTTTGCGTTTTCTATGAGCTCTCTCTCCCATTGGGGATTCAGGATATCCCCCGTTCCCACAATCATCAGTCCTTTAAAGCTGGCGTGGTGTGTTAGGTTTGGAATCGTCATGGCCGTTGAAACGGCCTTTGAGTACCGGGAGTGTATATGGAGGTCACCATCAGCAATCATTCTATCACCTCAATCGATGTACGTCCCTTCGAGACCTCGGTAGTATGCCTTGTAAATGTCTCTCTTTGTAACAACTCCTACCAACCTCCAGTCATTCTCAGATCTTACGACGGGAAGGAGGTTCATGTCGTACTCCATGAGCTTTTCAAATGCATCTTCTGCCGTTTCTATTGGATACGTGACGGCAAACGGGCGTAAATTCAGGAATCGTTCTACCCTCATTCTCTTGAGAGAAGTCGGCTTTTTGAGAAGGTCTTTTACACCTATGACCCCAACAACATTCATATCGTCATCAACTACTGGAAAGCAGTCGTGGCCGGTCTCGCTTATTAAATGCTCGACGTCGAGAAGCGTGGAGTCCTTGTGGACGTACACTGGCTCCTTTGTCATTATTTCTCCCACCGATATAGTCTCAAGAATAACGGGTTTTCCAGTCTTTACGTGATAACCCTTCCTGCGGAGTTTAAGTGTGTATATCGAGTCGCCCTTGAGGAAGAATCTCGCCGTCAGAAAGGCTATTGTAGCGGAGGTCATCACTGGAGGAAGAACGGTGTAGTTCCGTGTGAGTTCTGTCACCATTAGAATCTGTGTGAGAGGAGCCTGAGTCATGCCACTAAAGAACGCCGCCATCCCAGCGAGGGCATACACCGCGGGGCTCACTCTAACGCTCGGAATAAGTAGTGCAACCAGCTGTCCAAATGCCGCACCGAACATCGTCCCTATATAGAGGCTTGGAGCAAAGACACCACCACTGTGGCCTGACCCGAGAGTCAGAGCTGTGGCAAGCATTTTAATGAAGGCCAGAGTTAAGAGGAGTCCTATGGCCAGCTTTCCATAGAACGCCATCCTCATACCCTCGTAACCTATCCCAAATATTCCGTACGTCGGAAAGAGCATTCCAAGAAATCCAACCCCAAGGCCACCTAGTACAGGTTTGAGGAACTCGGGCATTCTAGCGCTAGAAAACCTATCTACCATTCCGTACAAGAACCTTGCATACAATGCTGCCATTAATCCCATAACCAGTCCAAGAACAAAAAAGAGCGGTAGCTCTAAAAGGGCATGATCAAGTCCACCCGGAATCTCTATCTCAACCGCCCTGCGAAGGACTGCCATTGTCAGCGCGTTACCCGTAACCGCTGCTATGAATATCGGGACGAGGTTTATTGAGAACGCTCCCATGTACACCACTTCAAGGGCAAACATTGCCCCCGCTAGGGGGGTGTTAAAGGTTCCTGCAATGCCAGCAGCAAGGCCGCAGGTCACGAGAAGCTTTTTCATATCCCTTGACAGGTTGAACCAGTGCGATATAATGGAAGTCAGTGCTGCTCCTATGAATCCTATTGGTCCCTCACGTCCCACACTTCCTCCAGAACCTATAGTAACGGCAGTGGCGACGGTCTTAATGAATGCAAAACTCCCCGGGATGTTGCCTCCTTTGAAAATAACTGCCTCTATAACCTCGGGTACACCGTTTCCTTTTATCTCGGGATACCTTACAATGAAAAGTGCCACGATCATGGCCCCAAGGGTTGGGAGCAAGATGTATCCAAGGTTAAAACCGCCCACCTTATAAGTGACCTTCGGGAGAACCCACCCAAAGAAAAAGCTATGAACGGCTGTTATCATAACCCTGAAGAGAATCGCTCCCAGACCCCCAACTAATCCAGCTAGAATGGAAAAAACTATCACTATGCCCCATTTTTTGACGTAGTGATCCTTCGAGTTCATCGAAAGGAGTTAACCCCTGAACATAAAAAGCTTAAGCTTTTATACTCTAGGCCAGAAGAGCGCATGGTGAAACCAATGAAAGTTGAAGGGTTTATAGCATCCCTAAGGAACGCAGAGACCATAGGAGATCTGCTGAAGATATTATCCAAGAAGGGTCCTGTGGTTGAGCTTGACGAGCAGAAGTTTTTGATAGTTGTTGAGGGAGACTTTGAGGGCAGGAAATTCTGGACCGAGATAAACGGTGAGGTGGCAAACCAGGCCCTTGGTGATGCAATGCTCAACTCCTCAAGCTTTCCCTTCAAATGCAAGCGTCCTTACACTGGAGGAAACGCCATATTTGTGAACTTCGATGATATCGAGGTGGAAAGGTTCCTCATCTCGTACCGTGATTCTGACTACGGGATATTCTATCTCGTCGAGAAAGGCGAAGCCAAGAAAATAACGAATGAAGAGTATGAGAAACTTAAGGAAGAAATGCGAGAGTTTAAGATAAAAAGCATAAGCGAGGAGCAGATGAACATGATGGGAGCTTTCTTTGGCTGAAAAAGAGAACCCAGCGAGAGTCATTATCTCTTTACTCTAGTTTCTATTTTACTACTCTTGGTCACATTTGACCTTTTCTCTTAATTTCAATTTTGAGGTAGGTTTTATTTTGGGGGTGGAACTGTTAGTAGAGATGATACTATTACAAAAATCTAGACTGAGGTTCATGGACTCACATTAATATACTTGGAAACTTCCAGGTCCACTCAACCAACCTCTAAGTTTCTGGGACAAACTTTTTGGGTTTGTGTTCCGATAGCTATATAAGAAAATGCACCGTTGGGAAACTAGGGACAACCTTCGGTGATCCTAATGAAAACTTGGGAGAGAGTAGTGATATTCGCGGCAAGGAGTATAGTGTTTCTAGCCTTAATAAGCTCCCTTATGTATGGCAAACTAGACCAGATACTTGCAGCTCTGGCGGGGTTTATCTCGCTCTTCGTCCCGAGCTTTGTCCGGTGGATTTATTCTCATCCCAGCAAAAGGGTCTGGCCATGGGTGAGTCCCTTCTACAATGACGGGGTTTACACGCTCTTTGCGATATTCATGGCATTTCACGTAACCTTCCTCAACGTTCCCTTCCTTCATCTGGACCTATACAATCAGGTGTGGGGCTACGCCGACGTGCCGAGTCACCTTCTCGGTGGCCTTGTCACATGGGTTATCTTCAACGAAGTTGTCCTTGAGGCGTCGAGAATGTATAACCAGGACTGGAGCACCAAGAAGATTGTTTGGATAAGCTTTTTTGCCTTAACTCTGGTGGGGGTTACATGGGAATTCTTAGAGGTGCTCATGCAGTCGGATATGCCCTGGCTCTACGAAACCGTCGCAAACAAAACTCAGGACGTCATCATGGAGATTGTGGGGTTCCTTATAGGTATAATTTTGGTGTACAGGTTTAAGTATCCATACTCGTTGTACGACCCATTTAAAAAATCATGGGCACCCGGAATAACTGGAAATCCAGAGGGGGCTTTTTCAGGGGTTAAGTAGACCTCTTCCCATAGCCCCCAGAAAGTAGAACAGGAGCTTTGCAGCCGTAAGGGCGGTTATTCCCCCGATACTCTCTCCGGCAACTTCCATTATATCAAAGCCGACTATTCTCTTGTTTTTGACCATCCACTCAACGGCTTCTATAATGTCCCAGAATCCGAGCCCCCCGGCCTCAGGGGTTCCAGTTGATGGAACCAATGAAAGATCAAAGGCATCTATGTCCACCGAAAGATAAACTGGCTCTGGAAGAGGTTCGACGAGCTCTACAAATGCATCGAAGTCGTAGTCCCTTGCATGAACCCAAGTTATCCCGTTCTTCTCGGCGAAGTCGACTTCTTCTCTCGTGCCGCTCCTTACTCCGAAGATAGCTTCTCTTACACCGAGTTCCGCTATCCTCCTGGCCACACAGGCGTGGTTGTAGGGATTCTCCTCGTAGCTCTCCCTCAAATCAAGATGAGCGTCAAAGACCACGTAGCTCTTCGGTTTAAGGGCCTCTACGGCTCCGAGGGTTTGTGAATGTTCTCCTCCAAGGAGTATTGGAATTGCAAGGTTGTTAACGGTGTGAAGTTCCTCCACGGTTTCCCTAACCCTATCTGCCGTCCTCCTCGGATCACCGGCCACAACCGAAACGTCCCCTATGTCTGCTATGGGAAGCTGGGAAACGTCGATATCATAATCCAGTACGTAGCTCTCGAGGTTGAGGGTGGCATGCCTTATCAGAGTCGGCCCGAACCGGGCTCCGGGCTTGAAACTCGTCGTGCCGTCGAAGGGAACGCCGATTATCACAAACCTAGCCTCTTCTGGGGAGACGAGCGGGAACTCGAGTCTCATGCCTTCGTAGGTGTAAAGAAACTCCATCTAAATCACCTCACTATAACAATGGGAGGCTCGATAAACCCTGCAACGTCTTCGAGGAGGGAACCTATTCTCGTTTTACCACTCTTTCCATAGGCCCCCATGACAACCAGGTCGTATTTTCCGCTGTTGGCCTCCTCAAGAATTCTGTCCTTTGCCGCGCCTTCCACTACTCTAAAGGAACAATTTATCCCCTCCTTTCTCCCAAGCTCAAGAAGGGTTGTGATAACCTCCTTAACGCTCTTTTTCATTTCCTTCCAGGCGGTCTCCTCAAACCTCTTCATCTCCTCAAGGTTCTCGCTCCTTAGACTCAGGTGGAACGCAATGGCCTTCACCTCTTTTCTATCAAGAACAGAGAAAAGCACAACTTTGGCCTCCTTTCCCCTAGCAATCGAGAATGCATGGAGTGCCGCTTTCTGACTCCACTTCGACCCGTCAACGAGTACCAAAATCCTCATCTTACCACCTCACATCCCCACATACTTGAGCCATATAATAGCACTTCCCACTGCCACCGTTGTGATCATTATTATGAGACCTATCTTCAAGAACTCCATGAAGGTTATTCTAATACCCTCTCTATATGCCATACCGACAACCACAACGTTTGCACTCGCCCCTATTGCAGTTCCATTTCCTCCAAGACAGGCTCCGAGGGAAAGTGCCCACCATAAAGGATAAGTGTTCAAACTGCCCCCCATTGCCTTTATCAGCGGAATCATCGTTGCAGTAAAGGGTATGTTGTCGATTATCGCACTGGCAAAGGCCGAGAACCATGATATCATGAGTATTGCTTGGGTCTCGGAGTGTATGTAGCCGGTCATCCATTGGGCAACCTGGTCTATAAACCCAGTTTCCACTAAAGCACCCACTATTATGAAGAGACCCCCAAAGAAAAAGAGAGTGGCCCATTCCACCTTTTCGAGGACATATTCTGGAGATGCCCCGCTCCATAGGAGAAGAGCCGAGGCCCCTGTGAGTGCTATGACCGCTGGCTTTATCCCAAGGGTGTCGTGGAGAAAAAAGCCCACGACTATGGCAAGGATTATGAGGACGGACTTCCGAAAGAGTACCCTGTCTTTTATTGCATCCTCTTCGTTTAGAGTCATTATACTCCTTTTTATTGCCTCCTCCCTCTTTTTGTGGGTTGATATTTTGTGTCTGAAGGCGAGATAGATTATGCCCACCGTTATGAAGAGGTCAATAAAAGCTATTGGAGTCATGTTAAAAATGAACTCGTTGAAGCTCAGCTCGGCGGCTGAACCTATCATTATGTTAGGCGGGTCTCCTATCAAGGTCGCTGTACCTCCTATGTTAGATGCAAAGACCTCCGCGAGAAGAAACGGAACGGGGTTAACATCCATCTGCCTTGTAATATAGATGAGCATCGGGGTTAAGAGGAGAACCGTGGTGACGTTGTCTAGGAAGGCACTCACAACGGCAGTCACAACGGAGAAAAGTAGCAAAACTTTCAGAGGACTACCCTTGGAGAATTTGGCCGTTTTAATGGCTATGTACTCAAAAAGACCGCTCTCTCGAGCAATATTGACAACGACCATCATCCCCGCAAGAAGGAGGATGGTATCCAGATCAAGGTACTCGTAAACCTTATCCCAGGGAACAACATTCAGAAAGAGAATTATCGAAGCACCCAGCATCGCCGCCACGGTTCTGTGAAGTTTCTCACTGATAATGAAGGCGTAAACTCCTGCGAACACTGAAAGGGCTAATAACTCCCCAGTCTGCATTCGAATCACCTCAATAGAGTACCACCGGTTTGGTAACGTGCTGGACTATCCTGAAAACGAGAGGGCTTATATGGTGGGTTTTTGCACTCTCAAGCCCGTACTGCTTGCCAATGACTAACACGTCATAGTTCTCCATACTCCCCTCAATGTACTTGGTCTTGTCGGCAAACACCACGTCCCCCTTCCAATTAAGACCACTGTTATTCAATCTCGAACCGACATTTTTCAAAAACTTTTCTGCAAGCTCTTTTTCCCGTTCCCTAAACTTTTCTGAATCCTCCTCACCCAGGGTGTCTCTAATCAGTCTACAGACGTTCTCATCAATCACATAAATAACAGTTGCTCTCTGGGGGGAGTAATGCTCAAGCAACCTGAAGATACCTTCCGGGACTTCGCCAGAGTACCTGTCGATGGCCAGAAGAACTGACTCCACATGGGGGATCCTCATTTCTTCCTCGGTGAGGAAGAACTCCCTGTAGGATTTGAGTATTTCCTCGTATCTGCTTCCGGCGATGTTTTTGAATTTCCTGAGTATCAGCCGGTTAATGTTAATCATGTTGTTCCCCATCTATGAGGATAAGAAGACCGCTTTAAAGACTTTTCGAAGAATTCACAAAAAGATGATGGAAAATGGGCCTTCACTCGCCCTTAAGCTTCATTATCTTTATCCTGCCTAGAGTCTCCCAGTATTCAACGTTGATACCTTCTTTGAGCTGGTCTTTAACTTCATCGGCCACACCGGTTTCAATTGGAACGTCGTAAAGCTCGTAGGTCTCCATATCCATAATCTGAACTGTGTCTGGGGTAAGTGCGATGACCTGAGCAGTTCTTTTGTCAATAATCGGGACCTCAACCTCGGCGCTGGTTGGCTTAACCATGCTCCTGACCTTGCCGTCAAATATTCCCACGGCTTCTATCCTTGCCTTGGCCGATCCATGCTTTCCGGGTGAGGAAACGGTTATGTTGCCAATCCTGCAGGGTTCTCCATCAATGAGGATGTACCTTCCCGGCTTGAGCTTGCTGACCTGAACCTTGGTCTTGTCTCCCATTTTTCAGACCTCCTATGAACGTTCTAAAATCGATTGGGAAGGGTCTTTAAAAAATTTTTGAAAAAAGGCTACCCCTTAGACTGAAGGAGCATGCCGTTCATAGTCAGTGTCACAAAGAGTGAGAGACCGAGGATGGCACCAAGCTTAACCATGATTCCGCTGCCCACAAAGGAGTAGTAGATGATTGCAATGCCAACCAGTATTAACAGGATGATCGATGCACCAACTACTGGTCTATTAGTCCCAAGCGCTTCCTGAAGCGTTGGATAAGCCTCAAGAGCTGCAACAAAGGCGCCAACAGCGAATGGAACCACTACAAACATTATCCTTATTTCTTTTACCATCATTGTAAATGATATGAGCATTCCCACCAAGGAGACAATAGAAAGGCTCTGGGCCCTCTTGAGCTGCATTACTTCAGAGAGCATTTGTCCCCCCATTTCAATGAGTACTATTATCGTGGTGAAACCTGCCAGATAAAGGGAGAGCATTAGTAGGGTTATTATACTAGTATCATTCGGAACATTGCCTTTTAGTATCTGAGGTATTGAGTAGAAGACTCCAATTGCATTTATCGGACTCTGGGTGCTGTTGGTGGTATAATCCTTAAGGTTACCGAACATTATCGAGAGTTTCATTGTCTCTTCAGGGGAAATACTCGGGTTCTGGAAGGCCTTGTGAACGGCTTCGTGGGAGATCCCAAGGGAGTACGCCACGGTAAAGGCGGCAGCAAAACTGATGATAACCTGCAGGATGAGTACTCCTGCAAGAACCTTCTTAAAATCAAGGTTCTCCGGGGAGAAACTTCCAATGACGTAATAAACGCCGGTTCCAAGACCAAAGGATATGAAGACCGATACGAGCATGTAGAAGATGCCCTTTGCCATTAGAGGTTGTCCAAAAGAGGTTATGGCAGATACCGCCTCATGCATGTAAATCCTAGCTTGATCCGAAGTTACCGTACTTATAGCCTGGTTGCGAATCATTATAGCCGCAACGATAGTAAAAATCACGAAAAGTATTGAGACTACAGATATAAATTCCAGGGTTCTCGCCTTGGCAAGGAGCACGAGTCCAAGGGCAAGGAGCATCGTTAAGAGAATGAATCCAGTGATATAGGCATAACTGGAACTAACGCCCGCCATGAAGACAAGGCTGTAGGAGGCATAATAAGTAGTTATCCCAAGTAGAATCATAAGAAACATCAACAGTGTGAACACTATAGCAGGTTTCCTTGACACCTTAAAGAAAAGCTCGTATATTAGATACCTTGTCTTCTTCGTGCTCTCCGCCTCGCTGTACAT
>JALTCK010000146.1 GCA_027074805.1 Thermococcus sp.
GACGAGCTTCACACCGAAGCGCTCCGCGTCGTACCTCGGCGTCAGGGCCGCTATGATCTCGATGTCGCAGCCGTTGCACGAGCCGCTGTTCACGTGGAAGACCCAGGGTGATCTTCCTATGTACCTGCAGAGCTTCGATATCTCCCTCTCCAGTCTCTCGCGCTCCGAAGGGCTGGAACCACTCACATGAGTTTCGTGGGCGTGAACTTTAATGGCCATTCATCTCACCCCCAAACTATCAGCGCCCCGACGATTATCGCGGTCGTGACGAGCAGGTAGCTGACGTAGTCGCTCAGCAGTCCCGTGTGCTCCCTTCTGAAGGCTATGAACATCCTGTTGATGCCCCTGATGAGGCCCCACATGACGTGCCTTCCGGTTACGTAGCCCCTGAAGTGCTCGAACTGCGGGATAACCCTGTCCTGGTCCTCACCGCTGAGGAATATCTTCGTCCCGTCGCCGGTCCTCCGCGTCCCCGTGCTGGTCCTTTCGGCCCACTTGTAGATGACGTACGAGATGAGCAGTCCTATGCCAAAGACGTAAACGAAGTAGAGTGCGTCCCAGTAGCCGAACATCTCATGCACCCCCCAGCAGGGCCGTTACGTATGCCCCCGCGTTCTCCAGGGTCTTCGCGGCCGGAATCATCACCTTCTCGCTGATGACCCACGGGAAGAGCCCCATGACGATTATCGCCAGCACCAGGATGAGCATGGGCACAAGCATCGCCTTTCCTGGCTCCGTGGCGTTCATGACCCTCTCGCTCGGCCTTCCAAAGAATGTGAAGAGCACCCTGATGTATGCTGCCGTACAGAAGGCGGTGCCTATGATAGCTATGGCGGCGAGGAACGGGTTGAAGAGCGCCGAGCTCTCGTAGATCAGCCACTTGCTCGCGAAGCCGTTGAGCGGCGGGAGGCCTATTATCGCGGCCGCCCCGACGAGGAAGGCGAAGCTTGTCACGGGCATCTTCCTCGCTATCCCGCTCAGCTCGTTGAGGTTCTTGGTTCCGAGCTGGTGGATGACGGCTCCGGCAACGAGGAAGAGCAGGGCCTTCATTATGGCGTGGTTGACGGTGTGGTATATCGCCCCAGCAAGGGCCACGTTCCCAACGTCGCTTCCGTAGGCTGCGAGACCTATCCCTATCCCCAGCAGGATGTAGCCTATCTGCCCGACGCTGGAGAAGGCGAAGAGCCTCTTCATGTCTGTCTGGATTATCGCCATAGCGTTTCCGACTATCAGGGTGGCGCAGGCGAAGAGGATGATTATCCAGCCCACGGTTTTCGTGCTGACTCCCATTCCGAAGACGCTGAAGGCCAGCCTCGCGAGGGCGTAGGTTCCGCCTATCTTGATGACGAGACCGGAGAGCATGGCGCTTATCGAACTCGGTGCCGCCGGGTGTGCATCCGCCAGCCACATGTGGACCGGGACGGCGCCGCTCTTGAAGAGAAGCCCGCCGGCGAGGAGTCCGAGGGCGACCTTGGCAGTAAAAGTCGGGTTCTCGGCTATCATCTTGGCCAAGTAGGCCATCGTGAGCGTCCCGTACTGGCCGTAGAGAAGCACTATCCCGAGGAGGATGAAGCTGCTCGCGAGCGAGCCGGTGAACATGTACTTTATGCCAGCCTCTATGCCCTCCCACGTGTCGTTCCTGAAGGCGACGAGGGCGTAGCTGGCTATGCTCATTATCTCCAGGAAGACGTAGAAGTTGAAGAGGTCGCCGGTTATGGCTATGCCGAGCATTCCGACCTCGAGGACGAGGACGAGGGTGTAGTACTTCTCAAGGCCGGTGTCGTGCTTCATGTACTCGCTGGAGTAGAGCACGGCCACGAAGGCGATGAACGTCACCATGAGGGCGAAGAGAGCGCCCAGCAGGTCAACCTCCCAGACTATCCTTATCGGGAAGCCTACACCCTGGCCGAGCGGACTCTTCGCTCCGAGGGTGTAGACCAGTATCTCGCCGCTCTTCCAGACGGTGTAGAACAGCTCCGCCGCTACACCGAGGGTGAGCGCGGTGATGAATATCGCCCAGGGCTCCCTGGCCTTCCTTCCGGCGAGGCCCACTATCGGGGTGGCGAAGGCACCGAAGAGCGGGATTATGATGAGGTACGGGAGCATCATCCTCTCAACCTCCTGAGCTTGTTAACGTCGAGGCTTCCGTAGTGCCTGTAGGCGTTTATCGTGAGGGCCATCGCGAGGGAGAGTACGCAGACTCCGATGACTATGCTAGTCAGGGTGAGTGCTTGGGGTAGCGGCGCCACCATTGCGCTCTTCACCGTCTCGTACCCTGTGTAAATTGGCGCCGTCGGTATCTGGCCGGCCTCTATGCGGTATCCGAAGCTTATGAGGAGCAGGTGTATGCCCGAGTCGATGATGTCGAGTGCGAGGACGAGCTTGATGAGGTTCCTCTTGTAGAGCAGGGCGTAGATTCCCATTGTCATGAGCAGGAACGCCGTGATGAACTGGAACGGTATCACTCTTTCCACCTCCCGTATGCCGCTATGGCCACCATCGCGCTGACCAACCCCGCGAAGACCTTCAGTCCCACGGCGAGGTTCATGACCGGCAGGTAGCCGGCGGAGAGAAGGGTCCCCGGCTGGCCGTTGAAGAAGGGCCCGCTGTGCCAGAGTGTGTTGTAGAAGAACGCCACTCCCATGCCCAGCATGGCAATGCCGAGGAATGCCAGCCCACCGAGCCCTTCCAGAGCTGAATAGAGGTGGTGGTCGTAGCGCCTCTTCATCTCACCGAAGCCGAAGGCGATGAGGAAGAGTATTCCAGCTCCCGCTATCGTCGCGCCCCCCTGGAATCCGCCTCCCGGCGTAAGGTGACCGTGCGAGACGATGTAGGCGCCGAATATTCCGATGAGCGGTATCGTTGCTCTCGCGGTCGTCTTGACTATGAGTCCCATGTCACTCCCCATCCTCATCCCTCCTCCAGGGCCTCAGGAGTGCAACCGCTCCTGCTATGGCCGTGAAGAGAACGGTCGCCTCTCCAAGGGTATCGTATCCACGGTAGTCGAACACTATGTCGGTGACTATGTTGGTTCCGCCGACCTCGCCAACGCCGTGGTCGATGTAGTACTGGTCGGTGTAGCGGTACTTCATCCACTCACTCCCGCCGAGGCCGAACTTTATCCCCGTTGAGGGGCTCGCGACAACGAGGAGTACCCCGAGCAGGAAGAGCAGTGCGAGAGCTCCGAACGTCTTCTTCATGGTCCCTCACGCTCCCATCTCTCAGTTTTCGCTATCCCGTAAACCACTACCGCGGTAACGACGCCGGCCCCAACGGCGGCCTCGGCTATCGCGACATCGGGTGCGTGGAGCATGTAGAACTCCAGGCTGAGGAGCAGGCTCATGGCAGCGGAAGCTATCGCCGCGCTGAGCAGGTCGCGCATGCTTATAGTGATGTACGCCGCTATGAGCACGCCGAGCAGTATGCCGAACTGTATCGCCATGTCCATCGAGAGGGCGTTCATTCCGCACCACCCCTGAGCTTCTCCTCGTATGCATCAACGACGGCCTTTGCCGGTTTGTAGCCGCTGATGTAGGCAGCTTTGGCTATCGCATGCGCCCCGGTCGGGTTGGTGAGCAGGAGCGCTATTAGTGCGACGAGGCTGTGCAGCGCCATCTGGAGGTACTTGGGGTCGCCGGTGATGTGGAGCTGGTAGGCGGCGTGGACGACAACCGCGAGGACCGCGAATATCGTCCCGAAGGTGGTGCACTTGGTCGCCCCGTGGAGCCTCGTGTAGACGTCGGGGAACCTGTGGAGCGAGAAGCTGCCCAGCAGGTTGAAGACCATGTTTACCGCCAGGAAAGCGTAGATGAGGTACGTGACCGCGTTCATTCCAGTCCCCCCTGGAGGTACTTCGCTATGGCCAGGGTCCCGACGTAGCTCAGAAGCGCGTAAACGATGGCGATATCGATGTATATCGTCCTGTCGTACGCAGCACCGAGAAGAACCATCCCCGCAACGATGAGTGTGTTGAGCGTGTCGACTCCTACGACCCTGTCGGGCACGCTCGGGCCGAAGAACACTCTGAGAAGCGCCATGAACGCCCCTATCATGACCACAGCGGTAGCATAGAAGAACTCAGGCGCGATCATCTTCCCAGCCTCCTCGCCCACTTCTCAAAGGGCCCCGCTATGACCTCTGAGCTCTTTGGCTCCTTCTCCGTCACGTTTATCCAGTGGACGTAGAGGGCCTTCTCCTCCGGGCATGCGTCTACCGTGAGCGTTCCGGGGGTGAGGGTTATCGAGTTGCTCAGTATGGTGTACTGGGCGTCGTTCTCAAGATCCACCGGGACGCGGACTATTCCGGGCTTTATCCTGCCCGTTATGACGCGGTAGGCAACGTCGAGGTTGGCCTTGACCATGCCCCAGAAGAGGGGACCAATAGAGTAAACCGCAAACCCTACCCACTTCACGGGGTTGAGGAACCTTACAGCATTATCGCCTATGATGTCCTTAGTGGTGAAGGCGACTATTGCAGAAAAGATGACACCGGCGACGAGCTCCTGGCCGCTCCAGAGTAATCCCTTACTGCCCGCGGTTAGTACTAACCATAACATGTATGACCAAATGAATGCAGTGACGAATCTCATTGTTCTTCCCTCCGCTGGCATGTTATAAACACCACAAGTCTGTATTTCGTCAGATTTCAATGAAGATTTCGTTATTTGCTTTAAAAGGATTTTTTGAAGCTTAGAATTGAAAACAAAGGTCAGGAACAGTTTATTCTTAACCAAAGGTTAACAACCACGATGGGGGACGATTATCTTCTTTCATGTTATAACATGTTCAATAGGGCCTATTCAACCTTTAGTTTACAATATCGGGGTTTAAAAATGCTTTTTTATCCGCCGAACAAGCAATCATTGAGGGGAACAAAAATGAGCAGACGTATATTCATGTTCATTGGAGGTGATTGGGTTGAGATACGTTAAACTGCCCCGGGAGAACACTCACATCTTCCTCGAAAGACTCAAGGAGTGGGGTAAGCTCTACGCCCCGGTGAAGATTTCAGAGAAGTTCTATGACTTCAGAGAGGTTGAAGATGTCGGGAAGGTTGAGTTTCACTACAACAGGACGATAATGCCGCCCAAGAAGTTCTTCTTTAAGCCGAGGGAGAAGCTTTTCGAGTTTGACTTAAGCAAGCAGGAATATCGGGAAACCATTAGGGGCGTTGAACCCTTCGTGCTCTTCGGCGTCCACGCCTGCGATATTTTTGGACTCAAGATACTGGATACTGTCTACCTCGACGAGTTCCCAGACAAGTACTACAAGGTTCGCCGGGAAAAGGGAATCATAATAGGAATCAGTTGTATGCCCGACGAGTACTGCTTCTGCAACCTCCGGGAGACGGACTTTGCTGATGACGGCTTTGACCTCTTCTTCCACGAGCTCCCAGACGGCTGGCTCGTTCGCGTTGGTTCGCCCAAGGGCCACAGGATAGTGGATAAGAGCATAAAGCTCTTTGAGGAGGTGACCACCGAAGACATCTGCGCCTTCAGAGAGTTCGAGAAAAAGAGGAGTGAGGCCTTCAGCTACCATGAGGATTGGGGGGACCTGCGCTACCTGCTTGAACTCGAAATGGAGCACCCCATGTGGGAAGAGGAGAGTGAAAAATGCCTCGCCTGCGGAATCTGCAACACTACCTGTCCTACTTGTCGCTGCTATGAGGTCCAGGACATAGTAAATCTTGATGGAAGAACAGGTTTCCGGGAGAGGCGCTGGGACTCCTGTCAGTTCAGGAGCCACGGTCTAGTTGCAGGAGGCCACAACTTCAGACCCACCAAGAAGGACCGCTTCATGAACCGTTACCTCTGCAAGAACTCTTACAACGAAAAACTGGGTCTGAGCTTCTGTGTTGGTTGCGGAAGGTGCACTTACTTCTGCCCCGCAGGCATAAGATTTGTCCGCAACTTGCGCACCATACTCGGTCTTGAGGAGCGGTCTTGTCCGTCAAAGATAGTGGAGGAGATTCCAAAGAAGGGCTTTGCTTACGCGGAAAACATTAGGGGGGAGGATGTATGAGCGAGGTTGTTCCGAGGGAGATTATGATGCCGGGGGAGAATCCCTACGCGCTGCATAAGGTCAAGGTTCTCAAAGTTTACAAGCTCACCGAGACGGAAAAACTCTTCCTCTTCAGGTTTGAGGATCCTGAACTTGCAGAAAAGTGGACCTTCCGGCCAGGGCAGTTTGTTCAGCTTACAATTCCCGGGGTTGGTGAGGTGCCGATAAGCATATGTTCATCGGCGATGAGAAAGGGATTCTTTGAGCTGTGCATTAGAAAGGCTGGAAGGGTAACCACAGTCGTTCACAGGCTCCAACCCGGGGATACAGCCCTCGTCCGCGGCCCCTATGGCAATGGCTTTCCAGTTGATGAGTGGGAGGGGATGGATTTACTCCTCATTGCTGCCGGTCTCGGGACGGCTCCGCTCAGGAGCGTCTTCCTCTACGCTATGGACAACCGTTGGAAGTATGGAAATATTACCTTCATCAACACGGCACGCTATGGAAAGGACCTGCTCTTCTACAAGGAGCTTGAGGCCATGAAAGATCTGGCGGAGGCGGAGAACGTCAGAATAATCCAGAGTGTAACCAGAGATCCTGACTGGCCGGGGAGGCACGGGAGGCCTCAGAAGTTCATAGTTGAGGCCAACACCAACCCAAAGAAGACTGCTGTTGCTATCTGTGGTCCACCAAGGATGTACAAGTCGGTCTTCGAGTCCCTCATCAACTACGGCTACCGGCCGGAGAACATCTACGTGACGCTCGAGAGGAAGATGAAGTGTGGGATAGGAAAATGTGGCCACTGCGTTGCTGGGACGAGTACAAGCTGGAAGTACATCTGCAAGGACGGACCCGTCTTTGGTTACTTCGATATTGTATCAACGCCCGGCCTGCTGGACTGAGGTGGTGACAATGGAGGAGAAAATTAAGATTGGGTTCTACGCTCTCACCTCATGCTACGGCTGTCAACTTCAGCTGGCCATGATGGACGAACTACTGCAGTTGATTTCCAACGCTGAAATAGTCTGCTGGTATATGCTTGATGGGAAGAGTCTCGAGGACGAGCCAGTTGATATAGCCTTCATTGAGGGGAGTGTTTCAACAGAGGAGGAAGTCGAGCTCGTTAAGAAGATCCGGGAGAATGCAAAGATAGTGGTTGCCGTTGGTTCATGTGCCGTTCAGGGTGGTGTCCAGAGCTGGGAACAGGACAAGAATCTTGAGGATCTCTGGAAGACCGTCTACGGCGACGGTAAAGTGAAGTTCCAACCCAAGATGGCAGAGCCGGTCTCTAAGTACATCAAGGTGGACTACAACATTTACGGCTGTCCTCCTGAGAAGAGGGATTTTCTATATGCTCTAGGGACTTTCCTCGTGGGTTCTTGGCCGGAGGATATAGACTATCCTGTCTGCCTTGAGTGTCGCCTTAACGGCAATCCCTGTGTGCTCCTTGAGAGGGGCGAGCCGTGTCTCGGTCCAATAACGAGGGCAGGCTGTGATGCGAGATGTCCTGCCTATGGAATAGCATGCATTGGTTGCCGCGGTGCCATCGACTACGACGTTGCCTGGTTTGATTCCCTTGCAAGAGTCTTTAGGGAGAAAGGCCTTACAAGGGAGGAAATCCTGGAGAGGATGAGGATTTTCAACGCTCACAATCCAAAGCTCGAGGAGATGGTTGAGAAAATCTTTGGAGGGGAGAGCCAATGAAGAACGTTTATCTGCCAATCACAGTTGATCATATAGCCCGGGTAGAGGGGAAGGGTGGTGTTGAGATAGTTCTCGGTGAGGATGGCGTTAAAGAGGTCAAGCTTAACATTATAGAAGGGCCGAGGTTTTTTGAGGCTATAACCCTCGGAAAGAAGCTTGATGAAGCTTTAGCGGTATATCCAAGGATATGTTCCTTCTGCTCCGCCGCCCATAAGTTAACAGCCGTGGAAGCGGCAGAGAAGGCGGTAGGATTCATCCCGCGAGAAGAAATTCAAGCTTTGAGGGAGGTTCTCTACATTGGGGACATGATAGAGAGCCACGCCCTGCACCTCTACCTCCTCGTCCTTCCAGACTACCTCGGCTACTCAGGGCCCCTCCACATGGTTGAGGAATACAAGAAGGAGGTAGGCATAGCGTTGGAGCTTAAAAACCTGGGAAGTTGGATGATGGATGAATTAGGAAGCAGAGCAATACACCAGGAGAACGTCGTTCTTGGAGGCTTTGGAAAACTTCCTAATAGGGGCGTTCTTGAAAGGATGAAAGAGAGGCTTGGGGAGGCCCTTTCGAAGGCTGAGTATACATTTGATCTCTTCGTAAGGCTGGAGCAGTACGAGGAAGTGGAAGGCCCGATAACACACCTAGCGGTCAAGCCGAGAGAGGATGTTTATGGAATTTACGGAGACTACATAAAGGCCACCGATGGAAGCGAGTTCCCGAGCGAGGAATATAAGAAATACATAAAGGAGTTTGTGGTTGAACACAGCTTCGCTAAGCACTCCCATTATCATGGAAGGCCATTCATGGTCGGGGCGATTTCGAGGGTTGTCAACAACGCTTCACTACTTTATGGTAGGGCTAAAGAGCTTTACGAGAGGCATAAAGAACTCCTCAGGCCGACAAACCCATTCGCCAACAACATGGCTCAAGCACTTGAGCTGGTATACTTCATCGAGCGGGGAATGGACCTTATAGACGAGGCCCTCGCGAAGTGGCCCTTCAAAGCTAGAGACGAGGTGGTGATAAAGGACGGCTTCGGCGTTTCCACCACGGAGGCACCGCGCGGGTTACTGGTTTACGCCCTCGAGGTCAAGGACGGGAGAGTCGCTTACGCTGACATCATAACACCCACGGCCTTCAACTTGGCAATGATGGAAGAACATGTGAGGATGATGGCAGAGAGGCACTATAACGATGACCCCGAGAGGCTGAAGCTCCTCGCCGAGATGGTAGTTCGTGCCTACGACCCGTGTATCTCCTGTTCTGTCCACGTGGCAAGACTTTAATCCCTCAAATTTTTTTATATCCCGCAGGTTCCAGTAAGGAGCTGTGGCGGAATTGGAGGGGTTCGTTGATGTTGTCATCCATATGAGGATCCCAAGAAGTACGCCGACGACATACGAAAAGACGTTGAAGCCAAGTCGTGATAAATTATACACAGGGGGAACTCTTTGAAACCTTCAATAAGCTAAAGGGGGTAAAAACCGATAAGAGCTGACAGGAGCTGAAAGAGTAGTATCATGAAGGATACCCGTTGGCAATTCGGTCTTAGTTGAGTATTTTTAAGGACAACGAGCGGGCGGTGGAGTTGCTGGAGTCCCTTTGAAAGTGTTGATGTGAGGTTTAGTACGATTGTTTACATTCTCCCTGGTACTATCTTGGAGGCTCTCCAGGACAATGAAGGGGAATCCAGAGAAACTTTCTCTAGAACTCGGGAGGTCTTTAAGGCTCTCAAGGACTTTGGATTCATCTCTGTAGAGTAGAGCACCGTTTTTAAGGTAATGATATCCATCCGGGAATATGCCATGTTACCCAGCGATGTCCTTATTCTCACAACCCTCGACGATGATTCAAGGCTACAGCGGAGGAAAAAGGCGTTCCGCTAATAATGAGGTGGCTGTGAGCTTTTATTTCTGCGGGCAGAGGTTGCTGCCCTATAAGCCCGCGCCATGTTTACGTGGGGAGTTTGATCTTCGTTCTTCTATCGTCCGTCCATGACATCCACGTCTATGGGAATCGTTGTCAGCGTCACGTTCTCCTTTCCGTCAGTTAGGAGCATTGGTATTACCGAGAGGGTTACTTTAACCCCGCTCTCTTGTTTTTCCATGATCTGGACCCTGTAGGTGTGGTTTCCCAGGGGTTCGATCGTGAGATCGTTGGAGCCCCATTTTCCATTGAGCTCTCCGAGTATCATCGTGTAGGTTTTCCCGAATATCCTAAGTTTTTCGGCGGAATATCCTGTGGTTATGAGGGTGTATTCGTTCGATCCGAGCCTTTTCACTTCGTAGTTCACATGGAAGGATCTTATGGTGTGGAAGGCATGGATGTTTGCAAGCACTTTGAAGTCTATTATTTTGCCCTCCGGGCAGTGGCAGGAGTAGATCCTCCCTTCGCCGTCAGTTTCAGGGTGTAGTAGGAAAACGTTCCCATCAATCTCCTGAGCCCCTATGAGCCACGAATCGTTTTTCATTTTCACGAAGAGGAGCGGGACCCTTTCGGAGATATCAATGCTCGTGTTGTTCCACGCTAGGAAGTACGTTCTGTGAACTTCAAGTAGGATGGGGTAGACAGACCCTATGGACTGGTTGAGCTCTCCTTGTGCGACTACGGCCTTGAATTCAACTGGAGGTTTAGTGGTGTCAATTTTTTCTCCAATGCAACCGGCTGCAGTAACTATGAGGAACACAATCAAGAGGGCCTTTAACTTCATGGGACTCCCCAACGTTGTTTATTCATTCGGGTTTTAAAATTTACTCTCGCTTTAGGTGAAAGTAGTGGCATGCAAAGCTTTATATATCCTCCACCTTACCTTCCTTTGGGACTCTTCTGAGAACCTTCGGGAGAGCCCTGAAAGTTGAAAAGTTGGTGTTAGATATGTATGGAGATGGATTTGGTGGTGGCTACGAAGCCCCAGTTAAGGTTGGAGAAAGGTACAGGGTTAGGATCGAGAGCCTTGGAAAGGGTGGCGATGGCATCGCCAAGATAAAGGGCTTCGTTATCTTCGTCCCGAACACTCAGGTCGGGGACGAGGTGGAGATTGTTATAAACTCAGTCAAGAGGAAGTTCGCTTTCGCGGAAGTCATCTGATTTCCCTTTCTTCTATCTTAATCTGGTCGGTCTTCTAAGGTTCAACACGTACACTTAAGCCTTTCGTCTCGGGATTGATCGCATTCAATTTTACTGTTCAAAATGGAATATTAAGTCAGAATATAAATCGTGGAAAACCTTATAAATAGCAATGTTCTTAATCATTACGAAGAACCTATATAGGAGAGCCCCCACAATGTGGAGGGAACTCCTGGGTTTGATGTTGGGATTGCTGATCTTAGGTTCTATGGTGGAAGTGGTCAGTGCCGCTAAGCCAGAGACGAAGGCGAATGACTCTGATCCATACTATCGATACGGCCATTTTGTAGGCAAGATCGGTGTTGCTTCTACATACATACCAAGATTGGTAGTGATCAATCAAGATGACTCAGCTACAGTTCAGCAAGTCTTTTTCCTCAGGGTGAAACTTGGGAATGGGTGGAGAAGTGGGTGGAATCATTATTACTATCCTGTAAGCAGTGGTCACTGGATCTCTGTGAGGGTCATTAAACCCTCCTCTGACACTTATGTGGGTGTAGTGTCAGGGAGAAATGGTATTTTTGTCGTTGATGCAGGGCATGGACATTCAGACTTAGAGGATACATACATAGAGTTCTTCAAAAAGGCTGTGGATGAATTGGCTGAACTCTTGGGACTACCGAGCTTTGCGGATCTTGTATCGAGTCTGGGCAGGAGTGATAAAAACAGTTACACTATTCAGACCTCAGGAGACATCGCTTACAATGTTGGTAGAATAACTATTAAGTTCTACGGGGACTCCAGATTCAGAGGCACCGATTATGGTATGGGGGTGACATGGATTATAATGAATCCCCAGAAGGGCGATTATAAATTTGAGGTAAGTGGTGGTGCGACGTTGTACGTTGCAGGATACTCTCACAACAGCATTCCGAGTTTCCCCGAAGTAAAAAGTGTTGGCCCCACATCGGTTCTTGGGAAAACAACAAGAACCGCTCGTATAACTGTGAAGACAAGGGTATACTATGCCAACGGGGGGTAACCATGAAAACAAAAGCTATTTTCCTTCTTTTTCTGGTGGTTTTCGGGTTCTTAGTCTACCCAAAGTACGTTCAACACAAGAGGGCGATAAGGGAGGCAGGTCTCAACGAGGCCATTAACTTGGTTCAAACGGATCTTAAGACGTTTAGACTGGACTACAATTCCACTCATCAGGCCTATCTGAATCAAAAGGTGAATGACGAAGACGTTGAACGTGCTATTGGGAGAGTTCTGGAGCTCAGGGAGATGCTTCTCGAGCTAAATGTCTCGGATGACAAAATAAGAGACATTGATGTCTGCCTTAACGAGACCCATTCGTATCAACGCGGGGGTCAGTTTTACGCTGCCCTCACAGAGGGCAGAAGGTGTGCTATACTTGCAGCTGACTACTTGGGCTCAACCCTTGCACTCGAAAACCGCACGGAGTTCATTAAGTATGTTCATGGGCAGTTCCGGAGCGTGGAAGCTTTACAGAACAAAACGGCTGAAATGTGGAGACAGACACTGGGAGGAGGGATTACCTTTAAGGACTATCTCATAACCGGCTTTGTGGTGGAGGACAACATAATCGAAGCGGAAATCTCTCTGAATCAGTCTCGTGACTTCCTGGAAAAGCTTGATAAGATACCAAACCCAACAACGTCTCAGGAGATTGAAAATGTGAGCATACTCGGAAGCTGGGTGATGGGTTATCTGGAATTCGCCAGGAGCTTTTTGATGGACTCAACGGTGCTTATCAACCATGTAACCCCCGGTACCTTCCGTTCAAAGGGACGAGGGGACAACGTGCGCGCGCTCGTGGATAATCTCTTGAGGATCGATGTTTCGTGCGAATTCGAGGAGGTAATGCTCAGGATGGCGTGTAGCTGGAAGGAGTATCATAAAAAGCGGGGTCTCCTTGGATTCAAGAACGGCTACTATTCAGCGGCCACTTACCACCTGCTGTACGCAATTTCAATAAACGAGCATCTCGATGAATTTGAGGCCCTCAATTCGACTTTTGCTGCCCTGAAAACTCCAGCAGAGAGAGTTAGGATAGGCCTTCGTCTAAGGCATGATGCTCTGGACTCCATCAACGATTGTTCCCAGGATCCTTTAACATCCCTCTACATCCAAGACGCAGTGGGATGGTACTTCAAGCATGGGGATGAGGCTCTGAAGATGATGGTTAGACTACGCACAGACGATCCTACGACTCAGCCCCTCTACAACTACGAGATGGCAAAAATCATAGCCAAAAAGATGTGTCC
Organism: Thermococcus sp.; assembly: GCA_027074805.1. Classification (GTDB taxonomy): domain Archaea; phylum Methanobacteriota_B; class Thermococci; order Thermococcales; family Thermococcaceae; genus Thermococcus. The sequence continues at coordinate 13,058 of JALTCK010000146.1, forward strand.
CTACGTTTTGAGGTTATATCTGACACGTAAGGGATGAATTTCTTAGTATTTTGTCCCAAACTTTTGGTGGTGCTCCTATGGACGAAGAGTCCATGATGATCGGGGTTGCAGTCGTGTTCTGGTTCTTCTCTCACCCATCATGCTCTACTGGACGGTGGCCTTCTTCGACACTATCTGAGTTGATCAGTACCTTCCGAATATTGCTTTCATGGCCCTCTCTTCACTCGTCCCGGTCCTAATCGTCTGTTCCATTTCCTTCCTCGTTATGCAGCACTTCAACAGGCCCAATGCTGGATAAAGGAAAAACTAACATTCGTGGCCGTTTTCTCTTCGCGGCTCTCTTTATGCTCCTGAGTATGATGGGCTTTGTTTAATTTTTGTGTTCATACGTTGGGATTAGAGTTATTGGATGATTTTTCCTACACCTTACGAAATCTTTAAATACAGTTTAATACGTTATCATATTTTGTGGTTCCCAAATGAACCGTCGTGTTAAGTATGTATTATTGGGGATTGTTTTTTTTGTAGTTCTAAGTAGTAGTTTAGCCCTAGCTACTACTGAAAGCATGACAAAGATGCCAGTTCCAGCAAAGGACAAATTCATGACACCCCTTTCCACATCCACCACCGTTATATGGAAAGCCAGTGCCACTATATACATCAAGGGAATTTTCAGAAAGACTGTTTACTTCTCTGCCTATTCTGAATCCCGGACAAAAGACCGTCATCCCTTCAACATTGATCGCATTGGTCTCGAGAGTAATGTAAAGGCCTATTACGACCTGGAATGGCACGTTGTTCACAGAGGTAGGCATGATGATTGGAACGACTGGCACGTGAGTGATCTCTGGAGTGAAAGGGCCCATTACGAGAGATACCTTGCAACGACCCACTACTGGTTTGAAGACGCAAGGTTTCAAAACTGGTATCCCACCTTAACTGTCAGCGTATCGAGGTGAAGTTGTCAATGAGACGTAATCTCCTTATTGTCATTATTTTTTTGATTGGGGTATTGCTGATTGGTTTCCTCGCTTATAACGTGCATCATACGGAAACTGAGAGTCCCCAAGAGAGAATTTCTGAGGCAACTTCTTCCGACATGTTCTCATCCCAGTCTTCCTCCTCAAATGAAATTCCCGCTGGGGGCAATTATTCCTTGGAGGAACTTATGAAGTCCAGACCGGACTACTTTGGCTTTGGTCTCTACTCCAAGCCGAATTATCCAGATGGGATTTTCAAAAAAGCAGTTCACAAAATCAACGGCTCATTCTCAGGATATATCCTTCTTGCGAATGCAAAAGGTAACGACTACATTGTTTTTATCCTCCTTGACTATCAGGAGGTTCCCTTTTACCTCAACGGAACGCTCAACCTCACTCACCATATAGTTCTTGAGGACATGGAGTATAGGTTCTTTAGGTTCGAGATTCCAAACATCTCAGAAGGATGGCACGACGTTTTCGTCGGGGGTTTTCCAAACCCGTACTCGGCCGAGGAGCAGGATCCTCACATTCTCAATGGTTTCAGACTTCAGCTCATCTCTGGAAAACCAACACTGGAGCTCCCTTCTTTTGAGCGTCCGTTAGTGTGCACAAGAAATAATACTGAGTTAGATGCATACCTTCTCCTGACAAAAAAGGCCTGTGACAATACTGTTTGGTACAAAGCTTCTATGAATCCTTTGAATGAGGATTCAGCATTCTCCTACTTCGCTGTGGTGGGCAACACGCAAGATAACCTTCAAACCTTTGCCCTTGTTCAGCTCTTGGATTACAGGCAGGTTCCCATTGGAAACAGAACCGTCTGCTTTGGCTACCTTTACAGGAATGAAGTGGTTTCAATCCCCCTGACCATAAAGATGCCCAAAAATGGCACGCATCGGCTGGTTCTTCTTTACTTTGCTTACCCATATGAACCCCTTGAGTATCCACCTGGGGTTAAGAACATAAATCTCCGCTTTATCAACGAGCAGAGCAACGTCCTGTTTGTTCACGTAGGTGGCCCTTAGTTTTCTAATTTTCTAAACTTTTTTAAACTCCACTCCTTAGCCCGCTCCGATGGTAAGGGTTCACGTCGAGAGCTATGGCTGCACGAGGAACAGGGCCGACGGCGAGATAATGGAGGCCATCCTGGTTAGATCGGGTTATGAGCTCGCAGAAACGCCTGAAAGCGCGGACTACGTCGTCGTGAACACCTGCGCGGTCAAGGACCCGACGGAGAAGCACATGCGCGAGAGGATAAAGGAGCTCATCGACTCCGGAAAGAGGGTCATAGTCACCGGCTGTCTGACCCACGTCAACCCCTCCGCTATAGACCCTCGTGTCTCTGGAATCCTGGGAGTTAAGAGTATAGACAGGATTGCTGAAGCAATTGACGTTGCCGAGCGCGGGAGGAAGCTTATAAGCGTCGAGGGCTGGCGTGAGAGGAGCATCGACAAGCTTGAACTCCCGAGACTCTGGAAGAGTGGCGTCGCCTTTGTAGTTCCGATAAGCGAGGGCTGTCTCAACGCCTGCACCTACTGTGCCACACGCTTCGCGAGGGGCGTTCTCAAGAGCTACAGGCCGGAACTCGTCGTCAGGTGGGTTAAGGAGGCACTGGCGAGGGGTTATAGGGAGATACAGCTCTCCAGCGAGGACACCGGTTGCTACGGCTTCGACATCGGCACGAACCTTGCCAAGCTCCTCGACGAGATAACAGCCATAGAGGGCGACTTCCGCGTTAGGGTCGGCATGATGAACCCCAACCACGCGATAAAAATCCTCGATGAGCTGATCGAGGCCTACGGGAGCGGAAAAGTTTACAAGTTCCTTCACCTGCCGGTTCAGAGCGGCGACAATGAGATTCTGCGGAGAATGGGTAGGAACTACACCGTTGAGGAGTTTGAGGAGATCGTTCGGGAGTTCCGGCGGAAGGTTCCGGGCTTGAACCTAAACACTGATATAATAGTGGGCTTTCCTGGCGAGACAGATGAGGCCTTCGAGAACACCCTCGGACTCGTCAAGCGCGTGAGGCCTGACAAGATAAACGTCTCCCGCTACTCGCCTCGGCCCGGTACGATAGCCGCCAAGTGGAAGCAGCTCCCCGGCTGGAAGGTAAAGGAGCGCTCAAGGCTTCTCCACAGGCTTAGACTTCAGATAGCTTATGAAATAAATCGCTCCTACGTTGGAAAGACCCTCGAGGTTCTCGTTCATGGTGCGGGCAAGAAGGGTGGTACCGAGGGTAGAACCTTCAACTACAAGGAGATTATACTCGACGCTGGAGAACCAGGAGAATTTACGAGCGTTTTGGTGGAATGGGTGGGATCAATGTACCTTAAAGGAGTAATAAAGGCATGAGGAAGTTTTACATTGTTCGGTGTTGTGGTTTTAACATTCCACTCGGATATTCGAAGTTGAACCCCCTCACGTTTGCGGAGGATTGTCATAAATCTGCGGGGCAAAACTTTTATATTGATTTGCCTCAAAAATTCCAAGGTACCCTATTGGAGGTGAAACCTCATGAGAAATTCAACTAAGAGAAAAATCATACCGGTAGCGTTTGCGCTTGTACTGTCTTTGATTGGATCAGCGTTGGCTGTGCCAGTGATTCAAGTCAACGTTCAGCAGTTGGGTGCGGGCTCCAATGTGATTACGAGTGATGTCCAGCAAGCCAACATTACATGGATTCTCAGCACGACCAACCCCGATTACATTCAAGGGGTTACCTTCACACTGAATACCACAGTCTCAGGTACGATTTATGTGAAGCTTTATGACAGTTCAGGCGCTTTGATACAATATAACAAAACCGTGATTACAAACACTAATACTGGCACGGTTACGTTCAACCCCAACGTGGACATAGCCAGAGTTGCTAGAGTTTATGTTATATATGAGGGTCCAGCTCCGTGACAGGGATTGATACTATTCGGTGATTTCTTTTTCTTCCAAGTTTTGCCAAGTTGATTCATCACAATCTGGAACTTCTCCCAAGCAACATCTCAACGGAAGGTGGATCCATACCGTCATCCTTTTATTTATGGCTGCTAAGGATTACATAGTTTGCCACGCTGGCTACTCAATAGGAACCTCGGATGGAGGTCGGGTGTAACTTTAATTAGGTGAGGTGAATGGGAAAGCGTCGTTCCAGTATCCTCTCAGTAGTTTCATACGTTTTCTTTGCATTCGTAGCTCTAATCGTGGTTCTCCACTTCATCTTTGGCTTCCAGTATGTTGTAATCCTGACCAACTCTATGGAGCCCCACATTAATCCCAATGACTTGGTTGTAACGAGACCAGTTAATCCTGATCAACTTCATGTGGGGGACGTCATCTTATACAGAATAACGCTGGCCAACACCACTTACAGGATAACCCATCGGATAGTTGCTATAAAAACCGATCCTTGGGGAAGGTATTACTTCATCACCAAGGGCGACAATCGGAAGTATGCAGACCCCTGGCGAGTTTACCCCGATCAGGTCATTGGAAAGGTCGTCCTGGTGGTCCCGAAGGTTGGACTCATCTGGCCTTACATTCCTCTGGTAAGCCTTGCTCTTTTTCTTCTCTTTATAGCGATGCTGGCCTACGACCTCGCCCTCCTTCTCTTGGAAGGGCCCCTTATAAGACCGAAATCAGGAAAAACTGACCTACTTGTGCTGAGGAGAAAGAAAATAAAGGTCTACCACTACAAGCGTTAGGCCCATTCATCATCGGGAATGGCTTCTTTCTTGGCAGGAATTATGCAGAGGAATTCGAGCGTTTCCCCGGTGGCTTTGTAGCCGTGGGGCTCGTTGGGGGGAACGTATAGAAAAGTTCCAGGTTTCACATGTACATCCTCTTCTCCGTTGGTTATTATTCCCTCACCTTTCAGAACGAATATCTCGTGTTCCCAGTCATGGTTGTGAATTGGTATCTCTGCCCCCTTCTTGAGAACAAAGTAGCGCATCGCGTAGTTCTTTGCACCGAGCTTCGGGGAAACGAGCCAGCGGATGGTTACTCCATCAAAACCAGTTTCCTTCTCGGGAACTTCGGTATAGTGTTTGGCTATCATGAAATCACCATAACGACTTCACCGGTTCACTATTTAAAGGTAAGTTCTTTAAGGCATGTTCCTATTTCATTCGGTGGATGGTATGCGAAGTAGTATTGGGTTGATATTGATTCTGCTGGTTGGACTTTCGGTCCTCGCCAGCGGCTGCATAAGCAGTAGCTCATCGACCTCTACAACGTCCTCGACTTCGGCGACGTCAACGGTGCCTGAAACGGGAATTGACTTTGGAAAATACCCCCCAGGAGGCGTCATAGGACACTGGAACGAGATATTTGGAAAGACGTTCTACGTCAGCCCAGGTTACGAGGGGATGGTTAAGGCCTACTTCCCGGATGCTGTGATAAAGCCTGCCTCAGAGTACGATGGCTCAGGTATTGCCGTCCTCTCTCCTGGAGAGGGGCGTCCAAAGCTCAGAGGTAAGCCAGTCCACATAACGAAGCTTGACTATTTCGGCTACGTCGCCTATCGCTACGGGCTGGATTTTCCGGGCCCGTGGGAGGGGGTTATAGCGGCTCTCAATTCTGACAAGGGTGGAACCCTCATAATCACTGGAACGAGCAGGGCAGGAGTTGGCGCGGCACTGAACTTCCTCAGGGGCGTTGAGGAAGGCAAGTTGACCGTTGACAGGAACGCGCTCGTGAGGAAAAGTGACTTTGAGGGCCTTGTTGTGAAGGAGATAGGCGACGTCAACATGAACGGAGTTCCGGATAAGGGTGAGCTCGTAAAACTGTACCAGCTCTCCTTTGAGGAGCCCTTCCAGTACTACTGGCGCGTCATAGGCGGGGAGAACGTTACCGTCAGCGGGGGGTTCATAAAGCTCGTCAACGGCACGACGGTCTACATAAGGGCACTCGGCTTCAACGTCACCGTTAATGTAAGGAACCCTGTCGGCCTGAATCTCACCTACGTTGTCGAGAACGTGAATCCAGATTTCCTGAACCTACCGGAGGGCGCGCGGGTTAATGGGACAGAAGTCATCGTGAATACGTCTGGCTCTTTCTCACTCACTCCGAAGCCAGTCCAGGACTATTACGTGCTTGCCTTCGGTGACCACAGGCCCCCGAGTGGGGATGAAGTTCCGGGGGTCTTCCTGAAGATAATCTCCGATGTTAACAACGAAACCGGTGCCTTCATAATAGATGGCGGCGACCTAGTTTATTCCGGAACTATATGGCAGTGGGACAACCTCATGAAGGTCTGGAAGTGGAACAAACCGATATTCATTGCTCCCGGGAACCACGAGTACCAGGGGGAGGGTATAAGTGTCTACCACTATCTCTTCGGGCCAACAGAGTATGCCTTTAGCTTGGGAGGCTACAGGTACATCTTTGACAACGATGTTATGGGTGACTATGTCCTGAGTGAGAAGCAACTTCAGTGGATAAAGGAGCAGATGGAGATAGCTAGGAAGCGCGGAGAGAGGCCGGTGGTGGTCATGCACGCTCCACCCTACGATCCGAGACCTGGAGGAGACGATCATGCCATGGATGCTGAGAGCGCCAAAAAACTCCTTGAGCTGATGAAAACCTACGGGGCCTTCGGAATTTTCAGCCACATACACATATACTGGGACGGAACCTACGACGGAGTGCACTTCATAATCACCGGTGGCGGTGGTGCTCCTTTGTATGCACCTGAAAACGAGGGTGGCTTCTACCACTACGTTGTCCTCGATATGAAGGCGGGAGGAGACATCGGCGTAAAGGTCATTAAGGTCTCCTGATTTTATATTTATTCTATTTGCCCCTATATAGGGATCCCTAGATGACTATATTCTACTGCGACAAGATATTTATAGGATTCCCTGTACTCCCTACCGGTGGTACCTGTGGATGCATGGCTGGTAGTCACCGTGATACTGGGGTTCTCCATGGCGTGGGCAATAGGTGCCAACGATGCTGCCAATTCGATGAGCACCGCCGTCGGTGCCAAGGCAATAACACCAAGACAGGCGGTTCTTATAGCGGGCATCCTTGAGTTCACGGGTGCGTATTTCTTTGGAAAGAGTGTCACTGAGACGATAAGGAAGGGAATCCTCGATCCTACAAGGATAACCGACCCCAATGTCCTTGTATACGGTTCAATAGCCGCGCTTCTTGCAGCCACCATCTGGCTCCTCATAGCCACTAAGTTTGGACTTCCAGTTTCAACGACCCATTCGATAATAGGGGGCATAGTCGGCTACGGAATCGTTTACGCTGGTCTCTCAGTAGTCAATTGGGGTAAAATGACGCAGGTTGTCTTAAGCTGGATTCTCTCTCCGATAATTGGGGCTATAATGGCATATCTTGTTTTCAAGGCCCTAACCAAGAGCATATTTGAGAAAGAGGATCCAGTTAGAAGCGCCCGTCTCTGGTCGCCCTTTTGGATTGGGTTGGCATTCGTCGTTATAGGAACGATGTTCTACATCAAGGTGCTCCACGGTAAAGAGCTTAAGATGGGGATTCTGATGTACGGGATTCCACTCGGAATCATTGTCTTTGCGATAACCTACGTCCTCATCAAACTCCGTTTCCCGAGCAGTGATCCGTTTATAGGTGTTGAGGCAATATTCAAGAAAGTTCAGGTGATAACATCCGGCTACGTTGCCCTTGCCCACGGGGCCAATGACGTGGCCAATGCCATCGGTCCTGTTGCGGCCGTTTACGCTGTTGCTACGATGGGCCTCCCGGGAATGAAGGTGCCGGTCCCTCACTGGATACTAGCCCTTGGAGGCCTTGGAATAGCCGTTGGTGTGGCTACATATGGTTATCGTGTCATGGAGACCGTTGGCAAGAAGATAACGGAGCTGACGAACACGAGGGGTTTTACAATTGATTTCTCTGCAGCAACGGTTGTCCTCGCGGCGAGCTGGCTTGGACTGCCCATTTCGACGACTCACACGGTGGTGGGCGCAGTTATAGGAATCGGGCTCGCAAGGGGAGTAAAGGCAATAAACACGGATATCGTTAGGGACATAGTAATCTCATGGTTCGTTACCGTTCCGGTCGCAGGTCTGATAAGCGCGGCCATATTCAAGGTCTTGATGTTGGTGGGGTGATACAATGCAGGTGTGGACGAAGCTGTTCGCAAAGAGTCCTTTTAAGCCACTGATAAAGCACGCCGAAGTGGTTCTCGAGACGGTTGAGACTCTTGAGAAAGCCCTTCAAGCATGGTATGATGGACACTACGGTGAGATGGGGAAGATGGCTGTCGAGGTCGATCGCCTTGAGGACGTTGCAGACAGGATAAAAGAGGAAATCCGGGACTCCCTCAGCTCGAAGCTCATGATGGCAGTCGCAAGGGAGGATGTGCTTATATACCTACACATGCAGGACAAGGTGGCCGATGCCGCCGAAGACACGGCAAAATGGCTCTTGATAAAGAGGCCGGGAGAGATCCTCCCCGAGATAAAGGATCTGATACTGGAGATGGGAAGGGAGAGCATAAAGGCCGCGAAGCTCGTTTACGAGGCCATAGTTCAGATGGACCGCGTCATTGAGAGCGGCTTTTCCGAGGGAGAGATAGAGAGGGAGTACGGAATAATACGGGAGATAGAGGCGGTCGAGAACAAGATAGACGGCCTCGACACGAAGCTGATGCAGCTCGTCTTCGAGAACGCGGATAAAATGAACTGGGCGGAGGGTTTCTACATCCTCAACATAGCGCGAACGCTCAGCAACATCTCGGACAAGGCGAAAGATGCAGCCGAGAGGATAAGGCTCATGATGAACAAGTGAGCCTATTTATCCTTTTATTATCCCTGGAAGAATAGCAAGAGGAAGAACGAGAGGTTCAGATGGCTATCATCGTCGATGTCATCTGTATCTCTGACATCTTCCTTATCTTCTCCGTGATGAACTGGTCGAGGTCCTTGAGCGTGTCGGTCTCGACCTTCACAACGAGGTCGTACTCTCCATAGACAACGTAAGCCTCCTTAACCTCAGGCATGGCGAGAAGCTTCTCCATGACTTCCCTTTCCTTTCCAGCGGCCGTAACCATCAAAATAAAAGCCGTCACCATGGCTATCACCAAAAGTATTTTATCGGCCCAGTATTTAAGCTTATCGAGGCATATGTTCGACCACTTGATAAGCAAAGCTCAACTGGAGCGCTTTTATTCCCACATGGAAAGCTTGGGCGTTGGTGAAATTAGGCAATATGCCAAGGGAACCACCGGTTTGGTATTCAGGGGGAGAATGGGTGAAAAAGAAGTCATGATAAAACTCCAGAGGCCGGATTCTCCGAGGCAGAATTTTGCCCGGGAAGCGAAGGTAATCCGCGCCCTTGAGCCCTTCAACGTAACTCCCCCCTTAGTCACCTACGGGAAGTTTGAGGGCCTTCATTTTCTGATACGTGAATTCGCGCCGGGAAAAATGCTGCTCCACGCCACTCTGGAAAAGCGCCACCTCTTTGAGATAGTCGAGAAGACGGCCCTTCTCGACCGAGTTGGTCTTGACCATGGACAGATACAGGGGGGTAAGCACATAATAATCGGAGAGCGTGTTTATTTGATCGACTTTGAGAAAGCTGGCTGGAGGAAGCCGAGGAACTTGACATCCGCGATGGCAATGCTATTTCTTAACGGCAACTACATTTCCCGTAGGTTGGGGGAGAAGTTCGGAATTGAGGACGCTTTTCTCTCCAAGCTGGGAAGTGAGCTCAGAGAATACAAAAGGACGGGGAGAATATCAGGTGTTCTGAGCCTTCTTTCTCGCCTTTAACCTGTCCGCATATATGGCCAGAAGAGGGATGACGATGGCCATCGCTATGAGTCCCATCCTGGGGTCCCAGAGGTAGTTAAAGGCTAGTATAACCACTATAGCAATCCCGATCATGACGAAGAGATCCCTATCGTATAGTCTTGACTTCGCGAGTACGTTCTGCTCCCTAGCGGTGTACGCTAGATACAGTGGTATCCCAATCGCAGCTATGCCTATTCCGGCGTAGCTTTTCGTGAGAAACGAAAACACGATCCCGGCGATGAGGATTCCACCTATTCCCCAGCTCTCCTTCACTCTCTCACCTCCGGGGGTTAGACTTAAATACTTTTAAAGCTCTCTCATATTGAGGTGATACCGTTATGAGCAATATCGAATGGAACGAAAAGACCTTTTCTCGTTTCGCGTATTTAAACGATCCGAGGATTGAGGGCTCCAAGGTAGCCTACACCCTGACCAAGGTCAACACGAAGGACAACAGGTATGAGATTACGGTGGTTGTCGAGGACCTCGAAACCGGCTCAAGGCGCTTTGTGGAAAACGCTTCGATGCCCAGACTTTCTTCCAACGGAAAAAAGCTTGCCTTCACGAGGCTGGACGAGGAGAAGAAGGAAACCGAGGTCTGGATCGCCGAGCTCGAGACAATGAGTGCCAAAAAGGTCCTCTCGGCGAAGAACATCCGCTCGCTTCAATGGAACTCTGATTCAAGGCACCTTTTGGTCATTGGCTTCAAGAGACGGGACGATGAAGACTTTGTCTTTGACGATGATGTTCCCTTCTGGTTCGACAGTATGGGCTTTCTCGATGGAGAAAAGACGACCTTCTGGGTTCTTGACACTGAAAGTGAGGAAATCATAGAGGAGTTCGAGAAGCCCCGCTTCAGCTCTGGACTATGGCACGGGGATTCCATAGTCGTCAACGTTCCCCATAAGAATGGCTCAAAGCCGGCCCTCTTCAAGTTCTGGGACATCTACCTCTGGAAGGACGGGGATGAGGAAAGGCTCTTTGAAAGAGTCTCCCTCGAGGCGATAGATTCTGATGGAGAGAGACTGCTCCTCCGTGGAAAGAAGGAGAAGCGCTTTATCAGCGAGCACGAGTGGCTCTACCTCTGGGACGGGGAGATTAAGCCGGTCTACGAGGGGCCGTTAGACGTCTACTCGGCCAAGCTCGACAACGGGAAGGTCTACTTCCTAACTCCTGATGCAGGCAGAGTGAACCTCTGGTTATGGGATGGGAAGTCTGAACCTGTGGTGGTCGGCGACCACTGGATCTACGGTCTCGACGTGAGCAATGGAAAGGCCCTGCTCCTCATAATGACGGCCACGAGGATAGGTGAGCTCTACCTCTACGACGGCGAGCTGAGGCAGCTCACCGATTACAACGGTCCGATATTCGAGAGGCTCAAGACCTTCGAGCCGAGGCACTTCAGGTTCAGGAGCATTGACCTCGAGATAGACGGCTGGTACCTGAAGCCCGAGCTGGAGGAAGGGGAGAAGGCGCCGGTGATAGTCTTCGTCCACGGCGGGCCGAAGGGGATGTACGGACACCGCTTTGTCTACGAAATGCAGCTGATGGCGAGCAAGGGCTACTACGTTGTCTTCGTGAACCCGCGCGGCAGCAACGGCTACGACGAGGACTTCGCCCTCAGGGTTCTTGAGAGGACCGGCCTGGAGGACTTCCAGGACATACTAAACGGCATCGAGGAGTTCTTTAAGCTCGAGCCACAGGCAGATAAGGAGCGCGTCGGAATAACTGGTATAAGCTACGGCGGCTACATGACGAACTGGGCACTAACCCAGAGCACCATCTTCAAGGCCGGCATCAGCGAAAACGGTATAAGCTACTGGCTGACAAGTTATGTGTTCTCCGACATCGGCCTCTGGTATGACGTTGAGGTTATTGGACCGAACCCGCTGGAGAACGAGAACTACAGAAAGCTCAGCCCTCTCTTCTATGCGGAAAACGTGAAAGCTCCACTCTTGCTGATCCACAGTCTCGAGGACTACCGCTGTCCCCTTGATCAGAGCCTGATGTTCTACAACGTCCTGAAGGATCTCGGGAAAGAAGTGTACATAGCCGTCTTCAAGCGTGGGCCGCACGGCCACAGCATCCGCGGAAGCCCGAAGCACCGCTCAAAGCGCTACAGGCTCTTCGTCGAGTTCTTCGAGAGGAAGCTGAAGAGGTACGAGGAAGGCTTCGAGGTGGAGAAGATTCTGAAGGGAGAGGGAAAGGAGGATAATTAGTCTCTCCCCTTTCTTTCTGGTTTCCTGGCCACAACACCGAGCGCTTCCTTGACGCGCTTAATTCCAGCGAAGCCCGCCCCTCTCAGGCGCTCCATAACTCCTTTCTGGAGGTCTTTTCTGCGATATTTACTCCCGGGGTTGCCAACATAGTGAAAGAGCCTCCCCCCTGCCCTCAGAACTCTATAAAGCTCGCGATAAAATTCTTCTGAATAGAGTTGACCTGCCAAAGAAAAGCGCGGTGGGTCGTGGATAATCACATCGAAGCTCTCTTTTCTAAAGCGCCTCACAACTTCGAATGAATCCCCCTGAATGACTTGGATCCTTCCCCCCGTAAAAAGCTCCCTGCTCCAGGGGTTTATACGTGCGAGTTCAATAACATTAGGGTCTTTCTCGATTGTTATCACATAGGCGCCCCGTTTTGAGGCCTCTATTGCAGTGTAACCGAGCCCCATGCAGGTGTCGAGAACCGTTTCTCCCTCCCTCGGCCTCACGGCGTTTACTTTGTTTCTCGTGTCTTGGAGTGGATTCACCTCCTTGGTTCTATGCATCCTGATGCCGTTTATCTCTATCGTCGGCGGAATTGTTGGAACGAGCTTGTAGAAGTGTTTCCCAGCTATGGCGGCTTTGTAAACTCCTCCCCTCACAAAATATACGCTGTCTTCATCTTTGGCTATTCTCTCGATGACACCCTTCGAAACCCTTGTGCCGTCTGGGAAGACGAACTCGTCCCCCTCCCGCTTTATCTCCCAGGTTCTGCTAGTTCTCCTTAGATCTAGGTTTAGCCGGGCACTATCATTTGAAAAAAGTAGCAATTTGGCTTCCCTTGATGTTAATATATGCAGGAATTCCATGGTATCACCTGCAAAACTAGCGGCTTAGGGCTTCAGTGTTTCCATGTCCTCGATTAGCGGGGACTTTATTATCTTTATCCTGCCCTCGTCCGCCAGTATAACTCTCGTGGCCACGTCCCGCATTATGCCGATGAACTCACCCTCTGCCACATCTCTGTTAATGAAGTATATGACAATGAGGCTGGGATCACCGAGCTTTGTGGAAGCACATTCGGCAAGATCAAGGGCAACCCTTTTTAAATCGCTGTGTATTATGGGAACACGCTCAGTGCCCAGAGCCACTACCACCCTTCTGCCGGGGAATTTTGATTCAACCATACTTCCCATTTTCTCTATAAAGACTCGGGGATCGGTGTAGATATCGTAATGTCCAAGGACGTTGCCCCACTTTATCTTTCCGCCGAGCTTGATGACCTTTACCTCTGAAAAGTCTCTATTCCACATTCCGGCGAGGTCGAGAATCTTCTTGAAGGTCATTCCTATGTCAGCAACGTCTATCACCAGTGTCTTTTCAATGCCGAAGGTCTTCAGGATGTCCTTGAAAATTAGTGGGGCCTGGCTTCTGGCCGTGTATTCAACAAGGACAGCTTCTCCAGGTTTTATCTTCTTAAAGTACTCTGGAAGTTTCACTGTATCACCTCCGGTACCTTCACGATTTTCACGTCCTCGTCTATCTCTATAACGTGGCTTTTATCGGCTTCCATACTCTTGAGGGCCCTTGGGTTCACAGCATCCCTGTTGATGAAGAGGAAAGTGAGCTTGTTTTCTGGAGCCACAAGCGGCCTCTCTATCGTTTCAAAATAGCGTTCGAGGGTTCTGGGATCGTGCTGGAATGGGTAGATGAATTTCTCCACTCCCAGGACAAAGATTACTTTAGTTTTGTCCTTGTGGGCCATGAAAAAGGGTTTAACGATCTTGGAGTACCTTGCTGCATGGTATGAGAACTCCTCCTTTGAACTGACCTCGCCTATGATGTTGCCTAACCTTATTCGGCCGTCCTCTTTAACTACTGTAATCTTCTCCAGGGGCAGGTGAAGGCCGACCAGCTTTAGGTGTTCGTTGAAGATATGGAGGGTGTCCATTATATCGACAACGAGAATCGGAAGGCTTCTCTCCAGGTAGTACTCCAAGGCCCTGTAGAAGAACATCTCTGGGTGTCCTAGGGGGTTGTACTCCACCAGTACGCTCTCTCCACCTCCAAACTTTTCTAGTATCTTCCTCACGCTATCACCCCACTACCCGTTTAAAAACGCGGGCGAAGTTTTCGAAGAGGATTCCTCTTAGCTCTCTCTCACTGAACCTCTCTCTAAGGAGCTCAATTAGAGCGGGTATCCCGGACTCGTCTTTGAGTCCTTCAACGCTCCTGCCGCTCCATCCTGGAAGATAATAAACGAAGTCGAAACCGAGCCCCACGTGGTTGTATCCTACCAGGTCAACCATGTATGTGATATGCCCCACGTATCTCTCGAGGGTGGGTCTCTCCCTGTCCACAAAGCTAGGTATTGCAACTGCCCCAATTACACCGTCTCTCTCAGCGACTGCCTTGAGCTGTTCGTCTGTCAGGTTCCTCCTGTTGTCGCAGAGTGCCTTTGCGTTCGAATGAGAGGCTATGACTGGGAAGGACGTTACCTCCAGTGCATCCCAGAACCCAGACTCGTTTATATGGCTCAGGTCTATCACTATACCAAGCTCTTCTGCCTTTCCGATGACTTCAATCCCGAAGTTCGTGAGTCTGCCATTAGTTCTCTCAAAAACGCCATCGCCTATGGCATTTCGGAGGCTCCAAGTAAGTGTTAGGACTCTGAGCCCCAACCTGTAGAACACTTCCAGGAGTTCCAGGCTTTCTCCAATGGGCTCGCCCCCCTCCAGCCCGATCCACAGCGCAACCCTGCCGCTCTTTACGGCTTTCTCCATCTCCTTGCTCCTCCGGACTATCTCATAGTTCAGGCTCTCCTCGACGTCCTTCAGGAGGAGGTTCAGGGTCTCCAGCCCGTAGGTAGTTGCGTGAGTTCTTTTGTCGGGAGGGGTCCATATGGAGGTTACCCTCGCTGTTATGAAGCCCCTAAAGAACCTGTTAAAATTCCTGTCTAAAACATTCCTTTCACCCTTTCTTCTCTCTTCGAAAACGTAGGTTGGCAAGTCAGAATGGGCATCGAATATCATGTCAATCCCCTGCCTCCTCTTCGAGGGTTATTAACTCCTCAAGAGTTTGAACCTTTATCTCTGGATCGGGAATTATATTGGCAATCTCTCTCGCCTCCTGGAGTCTTCTCATCTTGGCGAGCTCGAGCGCTATGGATCGTATGGCCTCACTCTTCTTCTGGCGGTTCTCTATTCTCTTGGCAAACTCCAAGGCCTTTTCAAGCTCTCCAAGGTCGGTCAGCAACTTCGCTATCTTTTGAACGTTGGATTCGGTGAACCTCGGGTTTCCACACTTCTGGAATGCCCTTTCAACAACGTCCACGTATTCAGGATTGTTGACCATTTTCATCCAGAGGGCTACTTCGAGGGTTCCTATCAGTCGAGGAGTGCCTTCGTACATCTTTTCCATGAGTGCTAGGGCGTAGTAGTGCCGTCCTTCGAGAAGGGCTTTCCTGATAGGAGGCAGTCCGACATCGTAAACTGTTTGGGCTAGTCTGAGCTTCTTCTCTACAATAGCCGCCCGTTGGTTGACGTGAAGCTTGTCAAAGATGTCAAAGGCCATTTGATAAAATTTCATAGCGTTCTGGGACGGAAGCACGTCCCCGGCCTTTTCCATGAGATCTCCGAGGTGCAGAATCCCGTCTACCTTCACCCTATAATTTACTCCTGCGTTTATTATGCTGTCAAAAGCAGTGTCGAAGATGTCCAGAGCCTCTTCTGAATAACCTGCAACTGCCAGCTCGTAAGCCACGCTAGCTAGGACCTCTCCCCTCTCTATCTCGTTCTTTATTTTCTTGGACTCCTTCAGAGCTTTTTCAAAGAAATTAGCAGCGTCATTGCTGTACCCTGCAACGGCGAGCGTTGAGGCGATCATTGCGTACCCGAGGGCCTTGTTTTCAGCCCCTTTGAGCTTTTTGGTTATGTACTTCATGTCTTCGATAAGGTCAGGAACCCACTCGATTGGTCCATTGTGCTCCACTATGTGAGTAGCGATATCCCTAAGGGCATCGAGTTGATCCAAGGAGTCCCCTAACTCAAGAATCTTTTCGAGGGCTTCCTCATAATAGCCCCGTTCTATGAGGGAACGGACATCTTCAATGGTTGTCATAACTGTACGTTTTTCTTTCCAAATCCTTATAAACGTTCCTCGGGACTTCTAGTGAGGTACCATGCTCACGATGGCCCTTTATAACACGTACGACGTGAAAAAAGTTCACGAGGCTCACCTTCGGGCGATAGCCAGGGCAGCTCCGGTAGCTCACGCATACGGCTTTCACCTTGCTCTCATTGGTTTTCCACTTGAGGGGAAGCCACTCGATGTTGCCCGGAAGATAAGTACCCACACTACCATAGGGGAGGACGGAAGATATCTGCTGGAGCTTGCAGAAAAGAATCGCTTTCATATCATTGATTTTCCTAGGAGGGGCTTTCCACCTCAGTTTGGCACACCAGTGGCAACTACAAGGAAGCCGGATGAGTCGAGGGAGATAAGCCCCATTGAGCTCGCGGAAAGGGCTTTTTGTGGTGAGAGTTTTCTCTTATTGATAGGTCTTGGAAGGCACGGACTCCCGAAGGAAATCTTTAAGTTGGCACGTTATCATATGGACATAACGGGAAGGAGGGTTAGTCTTGAAACATGCACCGCGATCGGTGCCATACCCGCTAAAATAGCCACTCTAATGGAGGCGTTGAAATGGAGGAAGGATGGAGGAAAGATGCTGCGTGGGTAATCGTTGCTCTACTCGTTGTCCTCGGGATCCAGTACGGCCTTAAGCTGGCTCTTCACACGGACACTCCACTCGTCATAGTTGTTAGTGGTTCGATGGAGCCCGTCTTTTACCGCGGTGACGTTGTACTTCTGGAGGGGGTAAACGAGAATAACATTGGGAACGTCCACGTTAACGATGTGATCGTCTATAAGCGTCCCGGCTATGAGTACCCGATAATTCACCGCGTTAGGGAGATACGCACGGTAGAGATTGGTGGTAAGACTGAGAAATGTTTTCTAACTTGGGGTGACAACAATTGGGCGCCTGATCCGCCCTACCCAACACCCTATGGTGAAGTGCCGTGTGTGCCGGCTTATGCCGTGGAGGACAAGGCATTGCTGGTCTTCCCGAAGATAGGACTCATTCCCCTTGATATAAGAGAGGCCCTGGGCAGGGGATGATGTTAGGGTAGGTGACTGAAGCGTGATGAACTAATCGGCCCCTGACCATTAGCCCTTTGTTCGATCAAAGGTTGCAGCTCCTTTCTCTCTTCTTTTGAGTGTTGGTTTCTAGTGCTCCTGGCGATCTTGATTCCTGAGTCTCTTGAAACTGATTTCCTTGGGGGTTGGCACCTGAGTAGGTGTCCCAGGGCGTTCAAAAGAAACCTCTTCGAAATATATGGCTATGATGATCCACACGAGTTTCAACAGTGGTCCCAAAAAATGAGAAAAGAGTTTTCTCAAGCCTTTTCCAAGGCTCTACTTCAGCTTCTCGAGGATTATTGCCGGGCAGACCTTGGTGACACCCTCTATCTTCCCGATTTTGTTGGAGATGATGTCGGATAGATCCTCACCGTCTTTAGCCCAGACTTCGGTCATTATCATGTGGTCGCCGCTAGTGAGGTAGACGTTCCTCACAAAGTCAAATTCCTTCAGCTTCGCCGCCACCTCGAATATCTTCTCGGGCATCGTGTCAACTCCTGTCAGGCTGACCAGGTTGTAACCAAGCCTAGAGGGGTCTATCACTATGGTGTACTGCTTTATGACTCCGGCCTCTTCAAGGGCCTTAACACGCTTCCTAACGGCAGTCTCGCTTATACCAAGGACCTTTGCGATCTCGGTGAAAGGAGTGCGAGCGTCCTTGGTGAGCATTTCAATTATAACCCTATCCCTTTCGTCGAGCATATTCCTCCACCTCAGTTAACTCTATGCAAACCACCTATATTAACCTTTCGAACTCTTTAGTTCATAATTTAAACCTTGAGCTTCAGCTTGATTATGCCTTCCACGTGGGGTGTTTGGGGAAACATGTCGAGACCCAGGGCCTCTTCAACCCGGTATTTTTCAAGTAATTCCTTTAAATTCTTCCCCAGAGTGGAGGGATTGCACGATACATATACAACCGTCTCCGGTTGCTCTTTTAAAATTTTTCTGATAAGTTTGGGGTGTAAACCTGCCCTGGGAGGGTCTAGAACCAACGTCTCGTAGTCCTTCAGGCTTTCCACGTCTCTATCCTCGCCAATGTAGAAGGTTGCATCCACTCCATTGAGTTCGGCGGTCTTCCTTGCCATTTCAACGGCAAAGGGATTGACTTCGATGCCTTCAACTGAAAAGCCCCTCTTGGCGAGGTATACCCCGAAGGTCCCAACTCCAGAGTACATATCAAGAACCCTCTCCCCCTCCACGAGTTCGGCCACCTTTTTCACGAGGTTGACTGCCCCGTAGCTGTTCGTCTGGAAAAAGCTGTTGGGGTGGATAAAATAGACCACGTCGTCGAGCCTCTCTCGGATGAACTCCGACTTCCAGAAGCGCTCCACATCGCCGTAGGAGACGTCGCTTTTCGTCCTGTTGACGCTCCAGTATATTGAGGTAGCGTACTCGAAGTAGTTCGGGAACTCCTCGGGTAAGCGCCCCCCGGACGTTACCAGGTTCACCATCAGCTCACCCGTGAACTTGCCCTCCCTGATGACAATGTACCTCAGAAAACCCGAGTTCTCGCGTATGCTATAGAGGCTTAGCGCGTGATCCTCTATGAACTCCCTCAGCGAGCGCAGAACCTTACCGCTGGCCTCGCCGAAAACGGGACACCAGTCTATGTCCACCGCCTCCCACCACGTCCCCTTCCTCCTGAAGCCTATCCCGTGCGTGGATATCACGACGTCTATCCTGTTCCTGTGCCCGTAGATTCGTGGGGAGGGCAGAACATCAACGTCCAGGCCAATACTCTCGGAAAGCCGCTTGGCCTTGAGTTCCAGCTGTTCTTCGTAGGGAAGATGCTGGAGTGCACAGCCACCGCACCTTTCGAAATACGGACACTTTGGGGGAACCCTCATGGGGGACTCCTCGATGATATTGAAATCCGTTGCGATGAGCTTCCTCTTTTTCTTCCTCCACTTCCTCACTTCGACCCTGTCTCCCGGGGCGGTGAAGGGGACGTGAAACTCCCTCTTTCCGATTATCACGACGCCCATGCCTTCAAAATCCAGTCTCTCAACGATTCCCTGCATATCTCACCCTTTGCCCCCGCTTATAAAACGTTTTCGAGGCCGAAAGATGTTTGAGTGTCCTGGGAGAGGAGACAAAGGTGTCCACAGAAGGTTTATTTAGTTCCTCGACGTAAGTAGTTATGGTGCCGCTGGATGTTCGGCAGGCGTAAAGATGTGGTTTACCGAACCCTCGCCACGAAGAAAAGGGCGGTTGCCCTCCACAAACTGAGCGCTGAACTTGAGACACCTGCATCAACCCTGTTGAAGACCGTTAAAGAGCTTGAATCTGATGGCCTTGTAGAGGTCTACTATGGAAAGGAAAAGGCTTCAATCATGGTTCGTGCAAAAACCATAGAGGACTACATCTAGCTAGCCCTCTTCTAATCATTTATTAGGAACTGGAGATGAAAAAATGGTGTCCATAGTTATTACTGGGAGGGGCGGTGCCGGAAAGACCACCATGACGAGCAATCTGGGGGCTTACTTTTCCAAGAAGGGCTACCGCACGCTTCTCGTGGATGGCGATTTATACCTACCTAAGCTCGCCTTTCACTTTGGAATAGACAATCCTGCATACAATATCCACACTCTCCTGAAGAATCCGGAGATGAGGGTGATTGATGCTATATATCACGAACCAAGGACCGGTGTGGACATCCTGCCGGGCAGCTCAAAGCTCTACGATGTCATCGACATCGATAACAAGAGGCTGAGGGATATAGTGAGGGAAATCCAGACCAAGTACCAGCTGACGATAATAGATTCGCCCGTTGGAATACCTTTCGACACAATCTCGACGTTCAGATTGGCTCACTATCAGCTGATAGTAATTGAGGTAGAGCGCGGTCCGGTCCATTCCGTCCACAGAATGGTGGAGAACGAAGTGATCAAGCTCAAACGCCTCGGAGAGGCCTACGGTCTTCAGGTTGGCGTTATAATAAACAAGGTCAGGGAGTCTTCAGACAAGCTCCAGGACATCGTTGATTTTCTTGAGTACAGCGTCGATGTTCCAGTCGTTGGTACAATTCCCTTCGACTACAGGGTTCCGGAGGCAACTAACAACGGAATTCCTGTAGTGGCTTACAACCCAAATGCACGCGCCTCAAAGGCTATAAAAGAGGCCGGGGGGATACTCGGGGAGTGGGCACTGGGAGAAAAGAGGAAGGGCTTCATTGAAGGGCTCTACTCTGCGATCCTTTCCCTACTACACGACCGCAGAGTTCCTGCTGGCAAAAAGCTCTGAGACTTTAACCAAAGGAAGGAACGTATACTTCCCGCCTATTTCTTCTTCAGCACCCTCTTCCCTATCCACCACAACCATTATGGCCGCTATTCTGGCCCCTTCACGCTCGAGAACTTCAGCGGCCCTCAAGACGCTCCCTCCTGTTGTCGTCACGTCCTCAACGAGGAGCACTCTCTCGCCGGGATTCACATCGCCTTCAATTTGACTTCCAGTACCGTGCCCTTTAGGTTTCTTTCGGACTATAACGAGCGGTTTTCCAGTTTCAAGGGCTAAAGCAGTTGCTATGGGAACCGCCCCAAGTTCAGGGCCTGCAACTCTATCAAATTCTATTCCTCCCTTTTTGACTTTCTCTGCCATGAGTCTCGCTATGAGTTTGAGGGTTCTTGGGTTCGTGATGAGCTTCTTCACGTTGATGTAGTAGTCGCTCTCCTTTCCGGATGTCAGGATAAAATGGCCGAAGAGGATTGCCTTCTCTGAGAAAAACGCCTCAATGAGTTCCTCCTTCATTCCCATCTTAACCACCTCAATGTTAACCCGTCTTAGCTCCGCACGGTGATTAAACAGAGGTTTTAAAAACTTGAGGGGAAATTGGTTCGGTGGGAGAATGCTGACACCAGAAAGGGTCCTCGAGTACTACTTCGCGATCGTGATTGTTGTTGGCGGACTCTCAACGCTCCTGGGGATAAAGTATACACTGCAGATGTGGAGGTCATTTCCTGAGAGCAAATGGATTGGGAGGAGCTTTGGCATGGGATTATTTGTCCTCGTTTTGGCCTCCTTCATCGAGGCTCCCTTTCTGTTTCTTCCCTTCAGAGTTCCACTCGCAGTAGCTGCCGGCGTGAGCGAGGAAACACTCAAGCTCCTGCCCCTGAAAATTTTCAGATGGGCGGAGAAATGGGAAAAATGGAAGCTTGTTGTGGGAACTGCATTCTTTCTAGGTCTCATAGAAGCGATGGGGTACATAGCGGGGATAATCCTCCTGGGTCAGCCTCTCTATCTGGTGGGCGTCAGGATCGTTCTCGTGGGAATGCACACTGTATGGGCCGTGGTCACGGTCGGCTTTCTGCTGACCGAGAAAGGTCTTTCAAGGTTCAAGGGGCTCGCCTTCTCAATTATTGCACACACTCTCTACGACATCCCCCCACTGGCCATTGCAGACGGCGTTTCCGGGGATGCCATGCTTGCTTTAAGCGCCCTCTCAGCGACCTTCATGCTCCTGACACCAATAATGGCCAAGAGGTCGACCGAAAGGACAGCGGAGCTGATCCCAGTTAAGGAAGAGATGGAAGAAGAAAGCCCTGAGGGATTCACTTCTTCGCCTTGAACCTCTCCTGGAGCTTGTATAGCTCCGCCACGCGCTCTATAGTGTCCGCTTCCTCGGGGCTCTTATCTTCTCTCAAAGCCACATAGCGCGGGAAGCGAAGCGCGAAGCCGCTCTTGTACTTCGGGCTCTTCTGTATCTCCTGGTAGGTGACCTCTATTACGAACCTCGGCTCGATCTCAACGAACTTGCCCTCCTGCTTCACTATGTAGGGCTTGAGCATCTTGGTGAACTCGGCCAAATCCTCGTCCGTGAAGCCGCTTCCAACCTTGCCCACCGGAACGAACTCGCCGCTGTGGGGGTCGAAGGCCGCAACCAGGTAGGATCCGAGGAGATGTGCGCGCCTTCCCTCGCCCCACTCAGCCCCTATTATGACCAGATCGAGGTTCTCCATCGTTGGCTTGACTTTCAGCCATTTTTTGCCCCTGTTACCGGGCTCGTAAGCCGAGTCAAGGCGCTTCGCCATCACACCTTCGTGCCCTAACTCCAGGGCCCTCTCGTAAAATGCCTGGGCTTCATCGGCGTTCTTTGTGACCAGCTGGACTGCGAGCTTTATCTTCTCACTCTCCTCTACGCTCTCTTCCAGTTTTTCCCTCCTCTCGGTGAAGGGCGTGTCTATCAGGGCTTCCCCGTCAACATAGAGGATGTCGAAAAGGTTAAGCTCAAGGGGAATCTTCTCTATCATCTCCTCGATGTTGTACTTCCTCCTGAAGCGCCTTAGGACGAACTGGAAAGGTCTAGGTCTTCCACCCTCTCCGACTGCAACCAGCTCGCCCTCCGCTATGACCTTTTCGGGTTTGAAGGAAGCCCTGATTGCCTCTACTATCTCCGGAATGGCCCTCGTAACATTTTCGAGCCTTCTTGAATAGACCACCACGTTGTCGCCATCCTTGTGAACCTGAACGCGAGCACCGTCGTACTTTATCTCGAATGCTGCCTCACCCCCCATCTCCAAAAGCGCCTCCTTAATGTTGGCTGCGTTTTGAGCCAGCATCGGCCTTATCGGCTTGCCTATATGTACGTTCACCTTCGAGAGGCCCCCGTTGCCCTCGAGCTTTGCGGTTTTAGCCACGTAGCCGAAGTCGCTGGTCAGCATGTACGCCCTCTCAACGAGCTCAGGTTTGACCTTAAAGGCCTCGGCTATAGCATCCCGTAGAATTCCCTCCGCGACGCCGGTTCTCATGGTTCCGAGAACGGTCCTCGCTATGTACTTACCTTCCTCTGGCTGAGCATCCATGAAGAGGTTTGCCAAGTACTTCATCTTCCTGTCCTGGCTGCCTTCTCCACTAGCCTCGGCTATCTTGACGAATGTGTTGTAAACCCGTTTTATCGTTAACGGCTGGCTGAAAAAGCTCTTTTGCTTCTTCTTTTTCAGCGCCAGGGCAACGCTTTCGCCGAGATCACCAGTATCTCTGACCGAATCCTCTATCTCCCTCTCACTCACCCCGGTGGCCATGGAGACCGACTTTATGAGGAGCTTTTCACCGACACCGAGTTCCCTCTCATCCCAGTCGGGGAAGACCTTCCCAAGAATTAGGTAAGGAATAATGTCGAGGAGGTCGTCGGGAGTTTTTTTGAGAAATTCAGCGACAAACTTGGTCTTCAGGGTCTTGAGAGTGGTCTTCTCGAGTCTTCTGTACAGCTCGGCCAGTTCCGAGTACTTCATATCCACCACCGCATAAAATACGGTGAGGTGAATAAAAGCATAATGGGGAAATGTCTAGATATTCCATGAATCACTATGTGTGATAGTAAGGAAAATTGAAAGAAAGATGGAGTGGCAGAGGAAGAGCTTTCTCCGGCATATCTGCTCTTTGAGCACTAAAAATATCGAGAAAACATAAGCAGGGCTCACTGTTCAATATTCACGCCGTTAGGTTTTCTGATCAAGGGCCTATCTTCTGAGAACATGCGGGTACGGTTTCGATGTTCGGAAGGTACTACGTGAAAGAAGGTATGTAGAGGAGTGCTACGGGAAGGCCCTTACCAAGGCCTTTCAGATGAGGAGCAAGGCTGACTACAACGTGATGCACCTCCCCGAGCGGGAGGAAGCTGAGGAAGCGCTTGAAATCGCGGAGAATTTCCTTGAAAGGGCAGGGGCTGGTGGAAGAATGGTGGTGGGGAAGGCTTGAGGAAATTCCTTGAGTACCTCAAGAGGAATTTGGAGGGAGGATTGTGAAGTTTGCCTCTTTGGTTCCTACGTTAGGGGTGACTACACTGATGAAAGCGACGTTGATGTTCTGATAATCGGAGATTTGTCCCTCGATGGCATCCTTGATGAGGTGTTCAGCATTCTAATGAAACACGGCGTCCTCTTCAACATAATAATGGAAAAACCTGAAGAGTTTAAGCGCTGGAAGGGACTCCCTTCCATAGAACCGTCTTATCAGAGGGAATCCGGGTCTACTAACCCACCCACCTCCCGACCTTGGGCCTCTCGTCATAGATTTCCGCAACGTCATAGGGGAGGTTGAGGTCGGCCAAAAGGGTTTTGGCGTTTTCGAGTTCCTTATCTCCGACTAGGGCGAAGAGGCCTTTGCCAAGCATTATCATCGAACTCGGGAGTTTCAGGACTTTGTCAAGCTCTAGTGCGAGTTCGAGGAGCTCATCATCCAACAATCCAGTTTTCTCTGCAAACTCCCTCGCGAGAACCATCATGCGCTCGGCTTTGGGCTCCTCGAGGAGTTTTTCAAGAGCTTTTCTCCCTTCACTTTCTATTGTCCTGACAACATCCCCATCAAGAATCTCCTTTGTGGAAAGGCTCCCGAGGGGCACGACGAGGACTTTGTAGTCATCAAAGAAGAGGTTGTCGGTAACACCTATTCCGGGGCCGCCTGCCTTAATTCGGAGCTCTATCCCCCCGGCGAGCTGGGCTATAACGTCGCCGAGACCACCCCTGTGAATTACCTCCGCCTCGTGCGCAATCTGGGCTGCTTTAAGCCACGTTCCTCCGAAGGCGTAGCTCAAGGCCAAGGCAGTCCCCAGAGCACCGCCGGCGCTGTTGCCGAAGCCGTAGCCGTTGGGGAAGTCGAAGTACTGCCACACCTCGACCTCGCCGATGAAGTCTGCTGGAACCAGCTTTTCTGCAACCCAGTGACTTATGACCGCGTTCTTCCTCTCTACGAGCTCGCCGTTGAAGGCTATGTGAATGTGCCTCTCAAGCGTCTCGGTTTCTATGCTTGCAAAGACGTTGGTACCTTTGTCAAGGTTTACCCCTGCACCAAGGGATCCATCTTTTAGAGGATCATCGTGAAATACCGGAACAAAGAAGGCCGTTATGTGGGCTGGAACGAAGGCTCTGATCAGCATGACACCACCGAAAAAAAGTTGGAGAGGGAGTTTTTAAAATTGGTGAAGAAGGAAAGGTTCACTCCTTGACGACATAAATTGGCACCTTTCCGTGTGGAATGCCGTACTTCTTGCCATACCACTCGGTGAGGACGTACCAGGCCCCAACGAGGAGTACAAAGCCTAGCGGGAGGAGTATCACCCAGTTGTGGATCCCTATGCCGAAGAGCAGGTAGAGGATTATGCCGACACCCGAGGCGGTCATTGCATAGGGCACCTGCGTGTTGACGTGGTCTATGTGGTCGGAACCGCTGAACATCGAACTCATAATCGTTGTATCGCTTATCGGGGAGCAGTGGTCTCCAAAGATGCCCCCGGCGAAGACGGCACCAATACTTGCGAAGACCTCTGGGCCGACGTAGCCGGTGACGCCGTAGGCGAGCGGTATGGCTATTGGTAGCATGATGCTGAAGGTTCCCCAGCTTGTTCCTGTAGTGAAGGATATGAACATCGCGATGAGGAACACTATAAGAGGCACCCAGCTTCCGCTTACACCGGCACCTTTGGCGAGGTCGACGATGTAGGGTGCGGTTCCGACTGCATCTGTCGCGCTCTTGATGCTCCACGCCAGGAGCAGGATGGTGTTGGCTATGACCATCTGCTTCATGCCCCGGATTATCGCGTCCTCTGCCTCTTCTATGGTCATCTTCTTCATCGCTAGGACAAGGAAGAACGCAACTACGACCATTGCAAAGCTTCCCCACAGGAGGGCTAAAGCCGAATCAGAGTTTCCAAGAACCTCCATCAGACCGCCCTTAGCGTAGGCCGCGCTACCTCCACCGGTGTACCACATTCCATAGAGCGTAACGAAGATAAGTGTCAGTATTGGCCACACGAAGATGTGAACGCTGCCCTCCTCTTTTGGCATTCCGAGGTCGATCTCCGTCGTCATGAGCGGCTTT
Source organism: Thermococcus sp. (assembly GCA_027074805.1). Taxonomy (GTDB): domain Archaea; phylum Methanobacteriota_B; class Thermococci; order Thermococcales; family Thermococcaceae; genus Thermococcus. Next base: position 39,032 of record JALTCK010000146.1, read on the forward strand.
GCTCCGTCGCGGAGAACCTTTCCGGTTGTCCTTGCGCGGTATTCAGCGTGAAGCATCGGGCCATAGTGCCTGTGGAAATACGCCACGAGAAAGACGAGGATTATCGCCAGAATCGAATAAAACCTGTAGGGAACGCTGTGCATCCAGGCGACGTAGGCGCCATAGTCAACGTTGAGGTTCTTGAAGGCATCACCGATGAGACCGACCTCATAACCTATCCAGGTCGAGACAATGGCCAGGCCCGCGACAGGGGCGGCGGTTGAGTCATCGATGTAGGCGAGCATTTCGCGGGAGACCTTAGTCCTGTCAGTGATGGGCCTCATTGTGTTTCCAACTATGATGGTGTTGGTGTAGTCGTCGAAGAATATCAGCACGCCGAGGAGCCAGCCCATCACAGCAGCGCCCCTGCTGGACCGTACTTTGTTGGCCAGTGAACGGCCTATCGCAAACGCACCGCCGGATTTATAGATCAGCCCCACACCGGCTCCTATCAGGAAGTCAAAGAGCAGAATCTTGACGTTCCAGTCGTCGGTGGCGTTGCTCACTATCCAGTCGAGGGTCTGAGTAGTTCCACTTATGGGGTTCCATCCCGAAACCATAACTCCACCAATCCAGACACCGGCGAACAGCGCCAGTATAACCCTCTTAGTCCATATCGCTAAAATAATAGCCACGAGAGGTGGCAACAGGGAGAGTATCCCAAAGTCTGACACGATTTTCACCTCCGGAGTTTACCCGAAACATTTTTGGAATCAAATATAAATCTTTTGTATTTTTTTCTGTCTTATTGACAAACTCTTGAAGTTAAAGCCTTAGAGTCCACCAAGTTTTCGTGCCTCCTCGTTGCCATTACTGTGCATATAGGACTATTCAGGTATAATTTAGAACATTGAACCAATAAAAACCTTTCCCAAAAAAGCTTCAGGAACAGGGCTTTTACGAGGAGATAAAGGGGGAGAAAAGAGAAACTATGTAGAAGAGTAATTGGAAAATGAAAGGACGTTCATAGATTGTACTTGAGAATTTCTTTCAAACGGTGGAAATCGGATCTGAGTTCTTCCTTCAGGGGAGGTTTATAAAGGGCAGCAGCGGGGTGGTACATGGGCATTATGATGATCCTGCCGAAGAGAGTCCTTGCCTCAAAGACCTTGCCGTGGATTCGGCTTATCGGCTCGGGTGAGAATCCGAACTTTTTCATGATGTAGTTCATTGAGTGCCTTCCAAGGGGGACGATGACCTTCGGTCGGATTATATCTATCTGCATGTCTAGATATGGGGAGCAGGCCTTAATTTCATCCTCCGTTGGATCCCTGTTCTCGGGAGGCCGGCATTTCACGATATTGGTTATGTATACGTCTTCTCTGCTGAGACCGATCTCACCCAAGAGCTCGTCCAACAGCTTTCCGGCCCTGCCAACGAAAGGTAGTCCTTTCTGGTCTTCCCAGTAGCCAGGCGCCTCGCCCACGAACATTATCTCCGCGTCGTAGCTTCCGGATCCGGGGACTGCATTCCTCCGGAGGCTTCCAAGGGGACACTTTCTACAGGTTCTGATTTTCTCCTCGAGCTTTTTCATCTTTCTTTCCGTTTCCATTGGCATCACGTAAGGGTCTTTTGAGTAAGAAATGCCTTCAGGAACTCAACCCACGCGGTGTAGTAGCCCTTTTCGTAATCATCTCTGAAATCGTGCTCCAGGATGATCTTCTGGAAGTGATTTAAAAGCTCCTCAGCTCTCCTTCTGTCCCCTTCCCTCAGGAGCTGGACGATTAGGGCGTCCGGGTCATTTTCTTTGATCGCACTCATGAACCCGTTGATCGCCTTGCTGTATCCCTTCCCCCACTCGTCCCTTCCCGCCATCTTCTGGAGCTTCTCTAAGTGAGCTTTGGCCCTCATGAAGTCTCTTTTGAGAAGCGCTCTGAGGAACATTTCCATTCTCATCTCTCTTGCAGGCATTCAACCACCCACCAAAAGTTGAAGGAGAGGCTTTTTAACGATTAGCCCTACCCAATACCCAATTGTGGGTCATGGGTATGAAGGAAAACCTTCATATTTACGCAAAAGCTTTTATACCTGAAAATTGGAGATAGGGTCAGATGAGAAGATAGATGAATTGGGGTGACATTTATGGCTGAGGTTGTTGGTGAAGTACCAAGCGGCGAAAAGGAGTTCGCGGAGTCCACAAAAAGAGTCAGAGACATTATTGAGTTTCCAGAGATAAGTGATGAGGAGTTTGAGGAGATGCTCAAGGGCGCCAGCCGTGCCTACGGTGGCCCGCTTCCCCACAGGACGTATTCTCTCTGTCCCGAAACTAGAAGGATTGTACCGGCCCTTGTATGGGAGAAGAATGGTAGGGTGTGGATAACAAAGCGCTGTCCTGAGGGCATGATCACTGATGTTTATTATGAGAGTGTTGAGCAGTACTACCGCTTTCAGAAGTGGAAGTATGACTTCAATCTCATGACCTACAATGTTGAGAACAGCGGCGCCAACTGTCCTCTTGACTGTGGTCTCTGTGCAAGGCACCGCTCCCACACAAACCTTCTCAACATCGTCCTGACCAACCGTTGCAACCTGAGTTGCTGGTACTGTTTCTTCTATGCCAAGGAAGGCCAGCCGATATACGAGCCAACTCTCGAGCAGATAAGGATGATGCTCAGGAACGCGAAGAAGCAGCAGCCTGTGGGAGCTAACGCTGTCCAGCTCACCGGTGGTGAACCTACCCTAAGGAACGACCTCCTCGAGATAGTACGGATAGCCAAGGAAGAAGGCTACGACCACGTTCAGCTCAACACGGACGGTATAAAGCTAGCCTTTGAGCCAGAGCTAATTAAAAAGCTCCGCGATGCCGGTGTCAACACCCTCTACATGAGCTACGATGGAATGACACCCCAAACAAACTGGAAGAACCACTGGGAAATTCCGCTGATCTTCGAGAACGTGAGAAATGCTGGCGGGCCCGGAATAGTCCTCGTGCCGACGACGATAAGGAATGTAAACGATCACGAGCTCGGTGCAATAATCAACTTCGGCCTCAACCACCTCGACATAGTAAGAGGTGTTAACTTCCAGCCGATTTCGCTCGTGGGAAGGGTTCCAAGAAAGGAGCGCCAGAGGTTTAGGATAACGATCGCCGGGGCAATAAAGCGCATCGAGGATCAGACCAACGGAGTAATAGCGATGGAGGATTGGTATCCAATACCCATAGCGGGTCATATAGCGAGGTTCTTTGAGGCCTTCACTGGCTCACGCTACTATATGACGAGCCACTACTGCTGTGGGGCAGCAACCTACGTCTTCCTGGATAGGGAGAACAAGCGTGTCGTTCCCATAAACAGATTCCTGGACGTCGAGGGCTTCGTCGAGTATCTCGAAACCAAGGCGGAAGAGATAGAGAAATGGAAGAAGCTTGGAAAACTCGCCAAGCTCAAGCTCGGTGCGGAGATATTCATGAAATTCCGCTCCTTTTACGACGATAAATATGCGCCAAAGGGACTGGGAGTCCTCGATCTCATTAAGAACGCCTTTATGCACGGAAATTACGATGCCCTCGGCCAGTTCCACACCAACGCACTCTTTCTTGGCATGATGCACTTTATGGATGAGTACAACTACGACGTTGAGAGAGTTGAGCGCTGCGTTATCCACTACGCCATGCCCGATGGGAGAGTGGTACCCTTCTGTACCTTCAATGTGATTCCAGAGCTCTACAGGGACAAGGTCCAGAACCAGTTCAGCTACAGCTGGGAGGAGTGGAAAAAACTCCACCCGGACTGGGAGTACAAGAAGGACAAGTACGTCAGAACCAAGGAGTTCGTCGAGAAGATGAAGAACAGCGAGCTCTACAGAAAGACCTACATCGACATAGAGGACTACTTCGGTGTTAAGGAGGTGGGAGAATGAGCGTAATCATGGATAAGAAGCTCACCCGCCTCGAATTCAAGTTCGGTAATATAAACTGGGAGAAGGCGACTATAAAGCAGTATGAACTCGAGAAGGATGAGAGAATCTGGAGAATATTCATCAACGGCTATGCCAAGAACGGCTTTGTGGTCTTCGACGAGGATGTTCTCTCGAGGGAGGAACTACTGAAGGCCCTTGGGGAGTTAGAGCCGGAGATAAAAGGGGAGAAGAAACTCACGGTGGCAGAGCTCATAGAGTCAAGCTACTCCTGGAACAACGTCCTTGGTAAGGGCGGCTCTTAACGGAGTTCTATCCTAACTTTTCCTCCGACCACCTTTTCAAGCTTAAAACTAACTATTCCCGAGAAAGACGACAGGTCCAGCATGTTCTTCCCACGCTTCAGAGTGAAAACTTCTTTCTCTGCAGGAAGACTGGGTAGGGAGATGTCGTATTCGTAAACCGTCAGTTTTGTGTCCCTGTTTACATAGAAAACTGCCCTTGGATCCTTGTACCCATCGAGAGGAAATCCGCCGAAGAGGCCATCTCCCTTAAGCTTTATGGAGTCCAGGGGCAGTGAGAAGGCCACGGATGGCGGTGGGCCCCATATGGTCTTTTCATCTATCAGCATGATGTCCCTTACTCCTGTATCAAAGGGAGTGGCGGAGGTCTCTCCAGTGTTAGGGGAGTTGTTGGCACCGAGCAGCAAATTACCCCCGATCTTTTCAATGCTAGTTACCCTCGCACCAAGTGCACCCACTATCCTGACTACGGGGGGGGCTATATAAACCAGTACTGTGGGACCGGCGACGAGATGGGTGAACTCACCCCACCTTCTCCCCCCAAAGGAGACATCGTGATAGGAGTTGTAGGCGGTGAGAATCCCGCCCCCAACGTTCAGAGAGTTAACCCTAAAGGGTGCATAGAACGTTGGGAAATCAAAGAGACGGTAAAAAACGGGCTCTTCCCGGAGGAAAGGGCTTCCCACAAAGACCCCGCCCCTCACGAAAGCAAAAAACCTGTTGTGGGAGGTGGCCATTGAACCGAGCTCCGGCCTAACCACGTTGCCCCCATCCACGCTCGGGCCGGGTTTTATAAACTCCCATTCTCCACTCTCGAGGGATAGAGCCCCAAACTTCTTCACACCCCACGAAAAGTTGCTTCCAATGCCGAAAAGGGCCATGTCGTGTAGTATTGTGCCTTTGGGAGAAGGTTCGTCCAGAAGCCCCGTAGCCTCCCCCTTTCTCCTGTCAAGGGAATAAACGCCCAAGTGTTCATGTCCGTCCTCTCGGGCCAGTAGAAGTCTGTCGTTTAGAGGGTCGTAGAGTATATCCCCTATTTCGCCCGCCCAGCGCGTCTCAGAATGAATCGAATCCTTCCAGAGAAGTTTCATAGTGTCTTCCTTAACGTCATAAACGTGAACGTGAGAGTACTTATCCACAAAACTCACACGGCCCCGGTTATATCTTGCAGGCGCATGGACCCATCCACCGAAGTACAGGAATTCATCCACGGTCTCAACTGCGTTGTAAGTGTCACCACCACTCCTTGGAGGGGGGCCCAGCATGCCAAAATTGTACATTCTCTCCTCTTCCTCTTTAACATCGAGGAAATGGGCCTCTGCCTCAAAAGCGAGAGTGTAGTACAGAACTCCTTCATGATATTTAAGCCCAAAGACCCCACCGCTACCCCATTCGGGAGAATACCTGCCGGGAAAGCTCCAGTTACGGAGGAACATCTCAATGGCCTCCTTTAAGTTCTTTAAACTCAGTTGATTTCATCAACTCTCTGAGGAAGGGAACGCTCCATGCACCTCTCCTAGTTACTGAGATTGCGGCTACTGTGTTTGCGAACTTCCCGATTCTCCTCAGCAGTTCACCATCCAATTCCTCAAATCTTTCCATGGCTCCGGAATGATGAAGACCGGCCAAAAAAGCCGCCATGAAAGCATCTCCCGCCCCGGTAGTATCAACCGCATTAACCTTGGGGGCGGGAACTTCGACTCGACTCCCCCCGGAGATTATAACAGCTCCCCTTGAACCGAGTGTGACCACAAGAACCGAAGGTTCAAAGGTTTCCACCTCAACACCTTTTTTGCGGAGGTAGGTATACTCCTCCCACCCCATTTTGACGATTGTGGCCAACTTCAGGCCCCCTTCTATGTCCTCAAGCATTTTCTCCTCCCTTCCCCTCCAGAGATCGAGTCTTATGTTAACGTCGTAACTAAGAGGAACCTTCCCCTGCAGGCTCTTCAGGGTTTTGAAAACCGTGCTTCTTGAGGGTTCGCGTGCGAACATGACCGTTCCGAAGTGAACCAGTTCGGACTCCAAAAGAATGTTTAAGGGTATATCCTCCTCCCGCAGGTTAAAATACGCAACTCCGTCATACAGAATAAACTCAGGCTTTGTGCCTATGAGCTGTACAAACACTACACCCGTGTGAAATTTCCCATCCCTTCCAATCATCGGCTTAACGCCTTCTCTTTCGAGGGAACTTATTAAAAAATCCCCGAATGGGTCATCTCCAACCTTGCTCACGAGCCCGCTCTCAACGCCTAACCTGGAGAGGCCCACTGCAACGTTTGCGGGGGCTCCTCCAGGATGTCTCTCAAACTTCGGCACCATGGCCAGTGGTTTGTCCTCAAGCGCTATCATGTCGATTAAAACCTCTCCAAGACACATCATCATTTTACATCACCCACCATCTCCCGAAACTGGAAGTACAGCATCTTCAAGTTTTCTTTGGGATTACGGTAGTATTGCCCTGGAATTTCAAGTCTCACATCGATGTTATCAACAAACTCTAGTTCCTCTTTAATCTTTTTCATTAATTCGGCTGCCGGTTTGGGGCTCCCATCCCCCCTGAAAAGACCAAAGAATCTCTCATGGATGGCTCTGTCAAAGGGGGGTCTCCCCCAGAGGCTTTTGTGATAATCGGAGAAGTTCCAGTATACTGCTCCCAGGCTACCCACGGCGGCTGTGAGCCTTAGAGTTTTCTCCAGCCAGGAGGCCGCCTCTTCTTCGTTTATTAAATAATGGAGCATGATTGTCTTTCCCGTCGCAGAGGGTATTCTCCTAGTCTTCCCTGGAGTGGTCGGCATTCCGAACTCCTCCATGAGGACGTCCTTCCCACCCAGCTCTCGCGTTAGCAGAGATGTGAAGGGGATAAAATATGGGTCCAGAGGATCGGTGAAGTCCGTGTAAACCGAATAGGCATGCATGCACAGGTAGTCATTCCACCTTGCAACGTCCGGCACGTGAAAGTTTTTGTCCCCCTCTATATCCTCTTGGTGTATCCCGAAAGTAACCGGTTTCTTTGAAACGGATTTCAGGGTTTTGTAGACAAATGCAAGCCATTCAGATGCAACGGCTGGACTTCGGGGGATAAAGACGTTGTCAAGTTCATTTGAGATATCCCAGCTGTGAATTGCAGGATGTGAAGAGAATTCCCTTCCAACAGTCTGTAAGAGCAACTCCTCGGCTTCGAGTGCCTTGGGATCCTCATATATGTTTACGGCTCCCACATCCACAACCCTACCATCCGAAAATGTCAGGAACCTCTCATGAGGCCTTTTTGAGAGGAGCCATTTTGGAAGCCAGTTTAATCCGCTCATGTGCCCGATAAAGAACGTTGGAATGACCAGAAGGTTCAGCTCACGGGCTAAGTCCAGTACCGTACCCAGGTTAGAGAGGGCTGCATCGTTTATGACATCCGGGTAGGGCTGAAAGTCCTCCCAGAGGAGGAAAATCCTGATGAGTCTAAGTCCAAGATCTCTTATTTGTGTGAACTCCTCCAGAACTTCTTCCTCACTGAAGTCCCTCCACCAGAACATGGCCTTCCTTCTCGGCCAGTAGTTGACACCCAAGGTGAATCCCAACATCCATCCCTCCAAAAATATTTGAAGGGCTCAGCCCTTGATTCCTCCCGCGACACCCCTCATGTAATACTTCTGGAGCAGCACGTAGACGAGTATCGGGACTACTATCGAGAGGGTTCCTGCGGCTGTTAGCTGTCCCCAGTTGGGGTTGTAGCGGCTTATGAAGGTTGTAACCCCCGCTGAGACCGGCCATTTATCAGGGCGGAGCAGTGTTAGTGCAAAGAACAGGTCCTGCCAGACGAAGATGAACTGGACGACGGCCACGCTTATAACCGCGGGGAGGGCTATGGGGAGTATTATCCTGAAGTATATCCCTACGTCGCTCAGACCGTCTATCTTTGCAGCTTCCTCGTAATCCTTTGGAATAGCCTTAAAGAAGTTCCGCAGGAAGAAGATTGTCCAAGGAAGTGCAAACGTTGAGTGAACAAGGATTATACCGTAGTACTGGTTGTACATGTGCAGGTCCCTGAAGAGCTTGAGGAGAGGGACTATAACCGCCTGCTGTGGTACAACCTGAATTGCAACGAGCGTCAGGAAGAGGAGCGTCTTTATGGGAAAGCTGAAAGAAGTGAATCCGTAGGCAGCCATGCCCGCTATGAGGATTGGCAGGATGGTTGCGAAGGTCGCTATGAGGAGAGAGTTGAGGATATACCTCCAGAAACCCGCATCCCAGACCTGCCTGTAATTTATGAGCGTGAAGTGGGCGTTGTGAAGGTTCCACCACCCGTTGACTATCTCCGCAAAGGGTCTTACTGAGGTCATGACAAGGGCCAGGAGTGGAATGAAGAGTACCACCCCTATTATCCACGCCACTAGGTTTATCGAAATCTTGTACTTGGTGCTAACTTTAACCACTCTCAACACCCCTTTCGCCTATCATCTTTTTCAGCATTCCTAGGGAGAACACGAACACCGAAACGGTTAGCAGGGTTGCTATGGCCGCTGCATATCCCCACCGGAAGTTGTAGAATATCTCATAGTAGACCATGTACGCAAGCACGAACAGGTACATTGGAACCGACTCTCCGCCGGAGAGGACGTAGATTAGATCGAAGACCTTGAGGATGTAGATGGCGCTCATGGTAACAACAACTATCAGGGCAGGCTTTAGGAGGGGCAGGAGGATGTATCTGAACCTCTGCCAGGCATTCGCACCGTCAATCCATGCTGCCTCGAGCACTTCAGTATCAAGCCCCTCCAACCCTGCTAGAAAAACCGTAGTTGCAAACCCCTGCCACGCCCACAGGGAGCCTATTATTACGAAGTATATTGCCGTGGAGGGGTCCTGTATCCAGGCCCTCGGGGGAACGCCGAATATTTCAAGGATCCTGTTCACGATTCCCGCGTGCGGGTCCAGGAGAAGCATCCAGACTATACCGACCACCGTCATGGGCATTACCATACCGAGCATTACAAGACCGCGGAGAACGTTCCTTCCGAACACCGCCTTGTTGTGGAGCAGGACGGCGAAACCAAGGCCGATGAGAGTAACCAAGGGTAGGAATACCACGAATATGAACAGGTTGTTCTTAATCGATGTCCAGAAGAGAGGGTCGTGAATCATTTCCTTGTAGTTTGCAATCCCCGCGAACTTGGGGGCGGTCATTCCATCCCAGTGGGTGAAGCCGAGATAGAACGTGTTGAACAGAGGATAGATTATGAAAATTAAAAGAAGAATGAAGGCGGGCATCATCAGAATAAAGAAATCCTTCGTCAGCCATCTTCTTCCGCCCATCCCCAACACCTCATGACTTGTAGTACTGCTCCGCGTATTGTTCGAGCTGTTCAGCTATCTGTTTGTAGTTGTCCGGGTTGGCCCAGAACTCGAAGAGCTTGTTCCAGATTATGGGCTGGAATCCTGGCGGTGCGTTGTCGTCAAGATCCGGCACAATGCCGTACTCCTTCATCCACTCAACGACCTTGGCGTCCGTTGGGTCATAAGCACTAAGGGGAACCTTAAGGTTCGGGGCGAGGTAGCCCTTCTTCTTTACCATGATCTCCTGGTACTGAGGTCCTGCTAGCCACTTTGCCAGCTCCATAGCCGCCTCTTTGTGGGGAGCGTTCTTCGGAATGACGACCCAGTCTCCACCGGCGACGATGGCGAACTTGGCGCTCTGGTTTATGACCGGGAACGGTATTAGTCCAAAGTCAGTTCCGGGTTTGACTCCTTCCTTCTCAAGCATGAGGACAATCCAGTTCCCCATGAAGTACATGGCTACCTGGCCGTTGGCGAGCCTCGGGACCTGCGCCTCCCACTTCTCCCCTATAGCAGTCTGGGGATTGCCGTAGCAGCCCTCCTTTATGAGGTCGCGGAGTATCTTGAAAGCCTCAAGAACGCGCGGGTCTGTCCATTTGACCTTGTGAAGCATGAGGTCGTTGTGGAGCTGGGGCCCACCAACCCTAATAAGAACCGCTTCAAAGATGTCGGAAAGTGGCCACTTGTCGGCGGCACCACTAGCCATGGGTTGTATCCCGTTTTCCTTGAAAATTTTACAATCCTGTTTGAGCTGGTCTAGGGTCTTTGGTGGCTCCAAGTTGTACTTCTCAAAGTCGTGGACGTTGTACCATATTCCTGGCTTGGCCCAGGCTTTAATTGGAACTGCATAGTATGTGTTTCCAACGGTGACCATGTTGAGGAGATCCTTTTGAATCTCTCCGTTGTATGCGTCAACAACGCTATTCATGGGTTCAAGCTGTCCTTTTTGGCCAAGTTCCTTTATAAGGGCCGGCCACGGTAGAATTGCGATATCAAAGGATGGCGAGCCTGTTGCAAGTTCTGTGAGAACGGAATCTCTAAGTTTTGACTGCACAACATACTTTATCTTGACGTTCGGGTGCTCCTGTTCGTACACCTTGAGAGCGCTCTCAAAGTTCTGGCCTTCAACTCCACCCCACTGTCCGTAAATAACTACTTCAACAGGCTTCTGGGATGTGGTGGTTGTCTGACTGGTCGTGGTTGCCTGTCCGGAGCTGGATGTGCTTGTCTGGGTTGTGGAGGTTCCTCCTCCCGAAATGCACCCCGCCGCAACAACGGCGAGTACAAGAACAAAAACCATGGCAATGCTCAGGGGTTTCTTTCCCATACGCACACACCTCAAGTTGTATTCACAGTTGATTTACTTTAAGTATATATATAGTTTTTGGATTCCGTCAAAAGTCGAGGATTAATAGCCATGAAAAAACTTCAATATCCAATTATGGACTGAAAAAAAGGAAATTTTTATATATACTGTGAGCATATTGTTTACTAAAAGTAAACACATAGTGAAGGAGTGTGGGCAATGTATTTAGGAAGGAGAACCAACCAATTAGAGGGTGTGTGTCAATGGAGCCAAGTGATAAAATTATGAACGCCATGACGGGACTCGGGTTCACGAAGTACGAGGTTCTCACATACTGGACTCTCCTTGTAAACGGTCCAAGCACTGCCAGGAAAATATCTGAGGAAAGTGGAATACCCTACAACAGGGTTTACGATACTGTGACCTCCCTCAAGGCACGTGGTTTCGTTACCGAAGTGGAGGGAAGCCCACGTGTTTACGCAGCGTTCTCGCCATCGATAGCATTTATGAGGTTGAAGAGCGACATAGACGACCTCAGAAAGTTGTTTGAAGAGGAACTCTCAAAATCCAAGCGCAAAGGGCAGGAAAAACCAGCTATCTGGAGAACGACGGATATAAACGAGGCCATCGAGATGGTACGGGAGTCCATAGAGAGCAGTGAATACGAGATAATACTCGTGGCACCCGAGAAATTTCTAGAGGAAATTAAGGGGGACCTAGAAAATGCCCTTAAGAGGGGGGTTACTCTGTCAATATACACCGGTGGAGAAGCCTCGTTAAATGGGATTAGGGGAAAGGGAAACCTGTTCATAAGGAGGTTTCACAGGCTGAACCATTTCATAGGGATGTTCGATGGAAAGGAGGTTATTGACATACAGAACATAGGGCTGAGGCCGAGAAATCCTCCGAGCTTTAAAGCAACGTATCCTGAGATTATTTTTGCTCAGTATGCATTTGTTCGAGAGGCTTTTCAAGAATCAGAGCTTCTAATTGAAGACGTCAACAAAAAGCACGACGTCAGGTTTTTCACGACCTTCCATGCCGTTGACTTGATACGGAGGTATCTGCCACGCCAAAAGATATACGCGGAAATAGTGGGACGGAACTTATCAACTGGAGAGACTGAGACTCTGGCAGGTCAGGTGGTGGGTTATAGCGTCGTCCTGGAGGAGGGAATAGACAATTTTGATCTCAAAATCGATGGAAGTGTTGTGAAGGTTGGAGGAATGTTCGCCGTGTTGGAAGAGTATGAGAGCACGAAAATACGTCTCATACTTGAGTGAGGTGTTGATGATGGCCGGTGTCCGTCTCGTTGGAGTTTGGAAGGAGTTTGAGGGAGTAGTTGCCGTAAGGGATATGAACCTCGAAGTGAGAGATGGGGAGTTCATGATACTCCTCGGTCCGAGCGGGTGCGGGAAGACCACCACGCTCAGAATGATAGCGGGTCTTGAGGAACCCACTAGGGGAAAGGTCTACATAGGGGAAGATCTCGTCGCCGATTCTGAAAAAGGCGTCTTTGTTCCGCCAAAGGACAGGGACATAGCAATGGTTTTCCAAAGTTATGCCCTTTATCCCCACATGACGGTCTACGATAACATGGCATTCCCCCTAAAGCTCAGGAAAGTCCCCAAAAAGGAGATAGATCAGCGTGTTAGGGAGGTGGCCGAACTACTCGGGCTTATGGAACTCCTCAGGAGAAAGCCCCGGGAGCTGAGCGGGGGTCAGAGACAGCGAGTGGCCCTTGGAAGGGCTATTATAAGAAAACCAAAGGTGTTCTTGATGGACGAGCCGCTCAGCAATCTCGATGCAAAACTCAGGGTAAAGATGAGGGCGGAGCTCAAAAAGCTCCAGAGGCATCTGGGGGTCACCACGATATACGTTACCCACGATCAGGTTGAAGCCATGACTATGGGTGACAGAATAGCCGTCATAAACGGAGGAATCCTTCAGCAGGTTGGTACGCCAGAAGAAGTTTACAACAGGCCATCAAACACTTTTGTTGCCGGATTCATTGGTACACCACCAATGAACTTCCTTGAGGGGACCCTTCTTGACGACGGTAGAGTGGACTTTGGAGACTTCCATCTAAGACTGACCGCAGGACAGCTGGAACTTGCCAGTGGCTACACGGGAAAAACATTAACCCTCGGAATAAGGCCGGAGGACATATACGATGTGGACATCTCCCCCGTACACGATGAGGAGAACACGATAAGGGGCCGTGTGGACATTTTGGAAAACCTCGGAAACGAGAAAATCGTCCACGTGTCCCTGGGAGGATATTCCCTCACGGCCTCCCTTCCGCCGGAATCCCGGGTGGAGGAAGGTTCAGAGGTCGGGTTAGTGGTGAACATCAAGAGGGCCCACCTCTTCAATGAACACGGAGAAGCCCTGTTCTGAGGTGAAAACATGCTGGCCGTTATCACTTTCACAGATCCCCGACCAACATCTCTTTCATCAGAACGGGAGAGCGCAATGAAAGAAAAGCACGAGACTCTCGTGTCATTCCTGAGAAACAGCGGCTTTGACGTGATCGATCTGAATTCGGAGCTCGGGAAATACTCTTCCCTCAAGGACGGCAGAAACTTTGGGATAGACTCAAAAGAGGAAAGCGTCAGGGCTGCAAGGATAGTTGCCTCGAAGGATGTTGCGGGGGCCATTATTGGACTCTGGCACTGGACAGAGAGCAATCTCGTAACGGCCTTTGCAAGGGAATCAAAGGTTCCGCTGCTCCTCTACGCGGATGACGATCCTGCATGGGCAGGTTCCACTTGCATAACATCTGTGGGGGCCTCTCTATGGGAGAGCTCCATACACGAGCACACCCTCAGGCACTTTAGGCTAAAAGGGGACACCTCTTCTCTTCTGAGTTGGGCTAGGGCCGCTGAAGCCGTTAGAGAGCTTTCAACCCGCCCCCTCCTTATCTTCGGATCCCCCTACACGTTAGGAATGGAGCACCTTATGGACGACATCCCAGGACTCAAACGTATGGTGGAAGATTTTCTGATGGTTGATCAGTACCTTATTGTGAAAAAGGCCGGAGAAATCGATGAGAAGAGGGTGGATGAATTCTACGAATGGCTGCTATCAAAAACGGAGGTTAAATTTGATGGAAGGATGCTGACACCCGAGAGTCTAAAGCGCCAAATACGGCTTTACTTGGCATCAAAGGAGTTAACCGACAAAAACGTTGCCGGGGTATCAATAAAGTGTCAGCCCGAGTTGAGTGAGGTCTATGGAACCACAGCCTGCTTGATCCCTGCGTTTTTCCCCTTCCCCGTTGATGCAGAGGGAGAAAAAGGGGTAATACCTGCAACCTGTGAGGGGGATATTAAGGGCACAATCAGCTCCTCAATCCTCTACTTCCTGAGTCACAAACCTCCTCTCTTCGGGGACATAAAGTACCTCGACGACGACGTGGTCATAATAGCAAACTGTGGGGCATCTTCTCTCTATTATGCTAGATTAAGCGAAGACCCCGAGGAGAACCTCAGGGGAACGACGCTCCAGGGGCAGTGCCAGGGAAAAAGCGGGGCCGCACTCACATACCGCACACCCCCAGCAACCTTCACATTCGCGAGATTAATACGGAGAAACGGGAAGCATTACCTCCTCTATTTTCTCGGAGAGGGAGTTGAAATCGACGAGAAAATAGAAGAAAAGCTACTATGGGGTAAGCAATGGCCCCACACGGCTATCAAGAACCCCCTGGATAAAGAAACCTTTCTGAACGTCATGGGTGCGAATCATCTCTCGGCTGTTCCGGGGGACTACATCCGGGAACTCTGGTTCATTGCAAGGATGTGGGGGATTAGGGGAATAAATCTAAACAATCCCTCCGATGTTAGGAGGTTCATCGAGGAGTTGTAATGCCTAAAGGTCTGGGAGTTATCTCAGATCTATTTTCACCTTTCCTTTGAAGTCCTTCTTCCATAGCTCGAAGCTCACTATCCCACTGAAGGTACTCAGGTCAATCACATTCCTTCCCTTATTGAGTTCGAAGACTTCTGACTCCGCCTCGGTAGCTGGCAGTGAGAGGTCGTACTCGTAAACTGTAAGCCTGTTGTCCTCGGAGAGCTTCAGGATCAGCCTCGGCTCGCGGTAGCCGTCGAGAGGGATACCTCCAAAAGTCCCCGCGTTGAAGTCCCTGGCGGCACTCGGGAGGGCGAGAGGGAGTGAGAAGCTCACGGCGGGTGGTCTCTCCTGAAGAACATTCTCATCAAGGATTACAATGTCCCTGTTACCTGTGTCAAAGGGCGTCGCCTCGGTCGAACTCGTGTTGGGTGCGGTATTCGTCGCCACGAGTATCTTTCCATCCATCTTTGCAATGCTCGTCACTCTAGCTCCAAAGGCCGCCACTATCCTCACCATTGGGGGAGTTATGTAAACCAGCACGCTCGGGCCGACGATGGTGTTTGTCGCCTTCCACGCGAGCCCCTCGTACTCAACGCTCGGCCTGTAGACGGCATCGTGGTGAGCATTGAAGGCCGTTAGGATTCCGCCACCGACGTTCACCGCGTTCACACGGTAGGGGGAGTAGAGGGTGTAGAAGTCGAAGAGGCGGTAGAATCGGAACCCCTCGTCCATTAGGGGGTTGCCGGCAAAGAGGCCGCCCCTGACGAAGGCAAAGACCCTGTTGTAGGCGCTCGCCAAGTCTCCGTAGTCAGGTTTTACATAGACCCCTCCGTCGACGCTCCCCCCGAGGGGAAAGCTCTCCATTTTACCCGTTATCATGTCAAGGGCCATCATTTCCTTTAGGCCTTCCCTGAAGTTCCTTCCAATTCCAAAGAAGGCCACGTCATGAACCACAGCCCCTTTAAGGGAGGGCTTATCTGAGAGCCTCTCTATCTTCCCGGTCCTCCTATCTAGGGAGTAGATTCCAAGGTTTGCGTGACCATCCTCGCGCGGGAGGAGGAGCCTGTCACCGTAGGGATCGTAGATTATGTCGCTTATCTCCCCGGCCCAATCGGTTTCATGGTGGAGGGATTCCTTCCAGAGGAGCCTGATGGAGTCGTTCTCAGTGTCATAAACGTGAACGTGCGAGTACTTGTTGTTGAAGAGTATTCTCCTATCTTCTCTGTAAACGGCAGGGGCGTGAACCCAGCCGCCGAAGTAGAGGAACTCATCTACACTCTCAACTGCGTTGTAAGTGTCGCCCCCGCTCGTTGGGGCGTTGCCCACGAGGGTGAAGTCGTAGAGCTTTTCCTTCCCAGACTTAACGTCGGTGAAGTGGGCTTGGGCCTCAAATGCCAAAGTGTAGTATAGAACTCCGTTGTGGTATCTAAGGCCAAATATCCCGCCGCTTCCCCATTCCGGTCCATAGCGGGGCGGAAAACTGTAGTTCCTGAGAAGCATCCCATTCATTTTTGTCACCGTTTTAAATTTCCCGCGGGAACCTTTTAAGGTTAAAGGTGGAGTCAATATCATGAAGCCCTACCGCGGACTGGCTATAATCTTCGGCTTTTACGCACTTGGGGAGTTCACGAGCTTTGCCCTCAATCTAACGATTCCGGGAAGTGTGCTTGGAATGCTCTTCCTCCTCGCTGCCCTTCTCACGGGGCTCCTCCGGTTGGAATGGGTGGAGGATGAGGCAGAGCTCTTCATCAGGAACATGAGCGTCATGTTCATTCCTCCGGGTGTCGGGATAGTAAGCTACATCGGGCTGATAAAGAGTCAGATGGTGCCCATCTCGGTTGCCATTGTGCTCAGCTTTCTAATAACCCTTCTCATCACTGCAAAAACCGTCGAGTTTCTTAGGAGGAATGAGGGATGAATGCCCTCGGAATAACCCTAACTCTTGTGGTCTTCTACTTGTTCTCTGAACTCCACGCTAGGAAGAGGGCCTTTTACACAAATCCGGTCCTCCTGTCCATAATAACGATAGCACTCATTCTCAAATGGTTTGGGATACCCTACGGAAGTTATATGGACAGCGCGGTTATCCTTAAGTTTCTTCTTGGGCCAGCGGTAGTTAGCCTTGCGGTTCCGGTTTACAGGGGGAGGGGAACGATAAAAGCCTACGCGAAGGAGATAGTGGTCGGCATAGTCGTTGGAGGAACGACAGCAATCCTCACAGCGTTCTACATGGCCAAAGCCCTTGGGGGGAGTGAGAGGGTTCTCTTAAGCATTGCTCCAAAGAGCGTCACGACCGCGATAGCGATAGGGATAAGTGGCAAAATAGGCGGAATACCTGCTCTAACGGCGGTTCTTGTTATAACAACGGGTTTACTCGGCAACGCCTTCGCCCCGGAGCTCCTGAGCCTCTTCAAAGTGAAAGACAGAATAGCGCGGGGTCTTGCCACCGGTGTTTCCTCCCACGGACTTGGGACGGCGAGGATAATACTCGAGGATGAACTGGCAGGAGCTGTTAGCGGGCTGGCTATGGCACTTAACGGCGTCTTCACGGCCTTAATCCTTCCCTACCTCATCGAGGTCCTCAAGTAGGCACTCGCTTATGCGGAGTCTCCCGGAGGTGTCAAGAAAGAGCGTGAAGTCCCTCCTCGCGAGCCTGTCCTCAACGGGAGCGTGTTCAACCAGAAAGGCTATGATCTCGGCTGTGCTGTAGGGGACCTTGACACCGTAAACGTCGGCCTTTTTAAAGAGCTTCTCAGGGATCTCGAATATGTCCTCACCAGTTCTGACGTTGACGCTTATCTTTGAGTTTATCTGCTCCCACAGTATCAGCGTGTTTCTGGCCTTCTCGATCTTTTCCATCGCCCTCCTCTCGAGAATGCTGATGTTCGCCCTGCTCGTCCCCAGGAGTTCTGCTATCTCACTCTGTTTCATACCCTTTGCCCTGAGACGCAGTATCCTAATCTGCTGCTCTGTGAGGAAGCTCTTCACTTTAAACACCAAGGTTTAACATTGATGAGATGATTAAAAAGTTTTCCGCTAGTCCATCCATTCCCAGCACCCCGCAAGGGCCCGCTTGGAGCATTGAAAGTCACTAAAACCATCCCAATCAAGGTAAGGGAAAACCCTGGATGAATTTGCTGACAGAAACGGTTCTGGTGGTCCCGCGGCCCGGATTTGAACCGGGGACCTGCGGATCTACAGTCCGCCGCCGCTCCCAGGCTAGGCTACCGCGGGACCTCGATGCATAGTGCCCCGGGTAGGTTTATAAATTTTTCTGCCCAAAGGCGCCCGGTGAGAGAATGGAAAGGATAGACTACTCCTACGATCCGGTAACGCTCGCCATGCCCCTGGCGGAGATGATAACGCGCCTCATCATCGAAAGGGGAAGGCTCCCGGGTGCAGATGATGTAAGGAAACTCCTGAGAGAACTCGGCCTTGAGGAACTTTACGCTGGAAGAGGGCTGGCCCTTCACAGGAACCGCTACTTCGTAACCCTTCTCCTCCCCCGGGAGGTGCTCGTCGTCGACATCATTCCCTCGAGCGGAGAGCTGAGCGACTCGGTTGAGGTAATGGCCTACCACGATAGGGAGCTGGGGGCATTTATCGTCGAGATACTCCCCGCGAACGACCTCGAGTACGAGGGCAACATCGGCCTCGAGCCCGCGATAATAGATGAGAAGACGCTCAAGTTGAAGAGCAGTCCGGTCTTCGGGCATTTTGAGGAGGAAAAGGAGGGTCTCTACCTCGTAATCGAGGGGGAAGCCTACGAGCTCTGGAAGGATAGCGGGAAGCTGAGTGTTTGTCCGATCTGCGGTGGGGAGCTCGCCTGGAAGGGGGAGAGGGCCTACTGTCAGGACTGCGGCTACGGCGTCAAGGTGGTGAGAGGATGAGCAGGGCGATAAAGACCCAGCTGGTGAGGTACTCCCGCCTAGCCCACGAGCGCGGCTTAACTGCTGCCTTCGGCGGGAACCTGAGCATCAGGCAGGGAAACCTGATCTTCATCAAGGCCACCGGAGCGGTCATGGACGACATGACGGCCGAGCAGGTGGCGGTCATAGACATGGACGGGCGGCAAATCTCCGCGATAAGGCCCTCCTCGGAGTCCAGGCTTCACCTCGAGGTCTACAGGAAGAGGCCGGACGTGAAAGCCATAGCCCACCTCCATCCGCCGTACTCGATAAAGGCC